>NZ_LCWX01000071.1:141080-149161 GCF_001431305.1 Pseudovibrio sp. POLY-S9 | reverse complement strand
TTTCTATCTTGATGTGGCGTCCTATGGTGATGAAGGCACCGGCCAGTACGGCTTGTCTGCTGTGGAAGGCGACAAAGCTTATTATGACGGTAATATGGGTGCTGGTGCCTTGCTTCGCCCAGGCCTCTCATGGAGTGGACCGGGTACAGCTGCGACAGTGACTTATGGCTTCCGTGAGAACAACAACGGGGTTGAAGACACGTTTGCGCATGTCACTGATGAGCAGATTGCAGCTATTGAGAAGGTGCTGGCCTCCTACTCAGAAATTGCCAATATCTCGTTTGATCGGGTGAACCCGGACGGATACACCGACGATGCGACCATGCTGTTTTCCAACTACAACTCCACCACGGATGGTGCTGGTGCCTATGCATACTATCCAGGTTCGCCGGACGCTGGTGAAAATGAAGGCGACGTTTGGCTGAACACGAACAGTGTCTCAACCGATGAGTTGCCAACCGGCTCTTACAGCCACTTTGCTGTTATGCACGAGATCGGCCATGCTGTGGGGTTGGCGCATCCGGGAGACTACAACGCTGGTCCGGGTGTTCGCATTACTTATGATGAGCATGCTCAGTTCCGTCAGGATACTCAGCAGTATTCTGTGATGAGCTATTTTGATGAGAGCAACGCCGATTCCAACCTCAGCTACGGTGGCTTCCCGGACACGCTCATGCCGCTGGATGTTCTGGCGCTTCAACAGCTTTACGGGGTGAATATGACCACCCGTGCGGATGACACGGTCTACGGCTACAACTCCAATGCTGGTGGCGCCTATGATTTTTCCCAGGGTATGCCCAGCGCGGTGACCATTTGGGATGCCGGTGGCAATGACACCATCGACATGTCAGGTGCTGGTAAAGTCAACCAGATGATCAGCCTCATTGATGGCTCCTTCTCCGATGTGGGTGGTGGCCTGAGTAATCTGGCGATTGCTTACAACGCCGTTATCGAGAACGCGATTGGCAGTGGCGGCGATGACACCATCATCGGCAATGCGGCTGGCAATACTCTAGTTGGCAAAGCTGGCAATGACACGCTGCTCGGCAACGGTGGCAAGGACAAGCTGATTGGCGGAAACGGTCACGATACCCTGCGTGGTGGCTCTGGCAATGATGTGCTGAAAGGCGGTGCCGGGGACGATACTCTGGATGGAGGCTCTGGTGCGGACAAGTTGATTGCAGGTGCTGGTGACGACACGCTCACAGGCGGTTCAGGCGCTGACAACTTCTGCTTCTTCAATCTGGGAGGTGATGACACCATCAACGACTTTGAACTTGGCAGTGATCTCATCATGATCAAGAGCCGCATGGCAGAGTTTGCCAACCTCACCATCTTTGACGATGGCGGAGATACCGTGATTACCTTTGGAACAAACTCCATTTCTCTGGTGAATGTGGATGCTGCACTCCTTGGCGAAAGCGACTTTGCTTTCGTGTAGTCAGCAGAAACTGGTCAGTGCCCTATCAACCCAGGGCACTGACTCAGGTTTTAAGAGGTCGCCTCAGCCATTGCCGGTTCCAAATGCTCTGCGCCAAGCATTGCCTTAAACTGCTGAAGAGCATCAGTGGCGAGCCCGGCGGCTTCAAGAACAGCTGCTGCAAAGGATACCGGGGCCGTTCCAGGAGCGGAAATCACGCCACGATCCGAGATGGTAGATGCACTTGACTGGTAGTGTTCAGCACCTTTGTAGTTTTTCGCATTTTGCTGCAGGAATTCTGCGTTGTTTGATGTGTGTCTCGCTTCATTCAGCAGACCTGCTCTGGCAAGAGCCAATGTGCCACCGCAAATTCCAGCAACAGCACCACCGCGCTCGTGGTGAGCCCTGAGCAGATCTGCGATATCCGGAGCCTGTTCAGTTTCCCAGATTGTTCCCCCAACAACGACAATAACACTTGGTTCAAACGTCCTGATCTCATCCAGCTTACGCGAGACAATCGCAGCTAGCCCGCCTTGCGATTTCACTTCACCGACCTGAGGGGTGAAGAACTCAACCTGCATGCCGAAAAATGGGCCGCCAGTGCCAGCAATCAATGCGTATTCCCAATCGGCAAAGCCTTGGGTGAGGATCACTGCAATCTTCGTCATTTCAAATATCCTTTTGAACAATCATCCGGGTTGATCGCCATCGCTTACAATAGATTCTGTTCACTATATGTTCCAGAGGCAGGATTGGCTATCCCTTTCTTATGAGAACGACAAAACAGATGCTCTTGCTTCCATACAGGCAGATTTCTTTGATCTGAACTACCACATCAAATCCCAGGGATTTAGGTCTTGGCTGAGATGTGTTGCCCTGTGAGTTCAAGTTGAGTTGGGGAGGCATAAATGGGGCAATGGAAACTTCCTGTTCAGACTGCGATTGCAGCACTGATGATGGGGTGTGCCACGTTTGTTGCCTTTGCAATTGATGGCAAGCCGCCACAGCATTATCCAGAGCTGGTCGGGCAATGGGTGGTGATCAAGAAAGATGCTGTTTACTGGCATCGGGATATCCAAAGTCAGGAGAACGGACCTTCTCATTTGCGGATAGGTGAGCAAACAGGACCCGTGCTGGAGGGAGTTTTCTTCTGGCAGGTCAGTCCCGGGTCCGGGCGAGATCATGATGGGCGGTCCGAGGTCTCAAAATCCAAAGAGCCTGTGATTGGGATGATCGGTTGGGATGGGGCTTCCATCACACTTGTTGAGCACCCTGACACAGGCACTATGCAGGGGCGCATGATAAACTCTGACACAATGGAGCTGGTGCACTATGAGGCCGGACCGTATGCAACGATCTCGCGATATTTGCTCGTGCGACCTTAATTACTCCAGCCATGTTTTGAACTTCAACTTCATGCTCATCAAAGCGCAATCAGGTTTGAGATCACCCAGGTGTTCATCAGGTCAATGAAGAAGCCGCAGGTGAGTGGCACAATGAGGAATGCTTTAGGCGATGCACCAAACTGACGGGTGACGGAGGTCATATTCAACACGGCTGTAGCGGTGGAACCGAGCGCTATCCCGCCAAAGCCTGCTGCGATAACAGCTGCATCATAATCCTTGCCCATGGAGGTGAAGACGATAAAGAGGGCATAGCTAATGGCAAGTGCGATTTGCAGGGACATCACCAGTGCGACGAAGCCCATAAACTGCCAAACCACCAGCAGGTCCATGGTCATCAGCGCGATGCTGAGGAAGATACCGAGGCTGATGTCTGAGATCATCGCCATGCCTTTTTCGCGGCCAACATTGTCGTAGTTGCGAAACAGCAGGCGGCCCACGTTGTTTATGATGATGCCTGCGACAAGAATTGGCACGAATACCGGAATAACGACGCCAGCTTCCTGCAGGCCAAGATACATCATGTAGCCGATGAAAATTGCCATATTGATGAAGAAGACTGCCCCCAGAACATCGTAGTAGTGCAGATTCAGCTTACCATCGTCCTTGAAATTCTGCCCGACAGCTTCGTCTGTGCTGAGGGATCCTGCCAGTTTATGCCGTTTCATGAGGTACTGAGCAATTGGTCCGCCGATAATACACGCAGACACGATGCCCACAGTGTTACAGGCAATACCGATCTCCTGCGCATTTGCGACGCCAAGTTCTGAAGCAAAAATTGGTGCCCATGCAAGCGTTGTCCCTACCCCGCCGGATAGCGAGACTGACCCGGCGATGATGCCTGTGTGTACTGGATAGCCATAGACGCTGGCCGCCCCCATGCCGACAAAATTCTGAACACCAAGAAACACCGAGGAAATGATGATGAGAATGACAAGTGGTTTGCCACCTGAAAGAAGGTCACTCACCTTTGCACGAAGGCCAATTGCCGCAAAGAAATAAATCAGAAAGAAATCAATCGGTTCTGTCGAGAATTTAAGTTTCACACCCCACCAGACCGTCAGCACAGTAACAAGAATGGCGCACAGCAATCCGCCAGCCAGAGGGTCAGGGATCGTCAGTTTGCGAAGGGCTACACTTTTTCGAACGAGCTCTCGTCCGACAAACAAAACAAGGATTGCAATTGTGATTGTCGTAAATGGATCAATCTCAATTAGCTCAGGTTGCGCACCTTCCATACGGGCCTCACTGTTCACCAGCCTTGGTTCTATCAGCATGACCTCACTTGCCGTTTAAAAGTGATCTGCGTATTTTAATCGGGGTGATCCATTTTATTTACTCTGATGCGGCAACAAAACCTTATGTATTGCGTAGATTTTCGAAAATTTCTTGTGTAAGGAAGACCTTCAATTTCAATATTACAGCGGCTCAACTGTCCCCATGACTAAACTAGACAATGAAGCACTTGCTGACGCATATAACCAGGCTCTTGATCTGGAAAAAGCAGGCAAGTTTGACGAGGCTGCTGAAGCCTACAAAGCAGTTCTGGAGTTAGATCCGGAAGATCATGGTGGCGTGGCCGTTCGCCTGGCAAGTATGGGCAAAGGAAATGCGCCGCTCAAAGCGCCGGATGCTTATGTGAGCACGCTGTTTGATCAGCATGCCGAAGTGTTCGACATGGTTCTAGTGGATCAGCTTGGCTATTCTGTTCCGCTGATGGTGCGTGACAAGATTGAAAAGCTGGAACTTAGCTCCTTCAAACGTTTACTGGACCTTGGTTGCGGGACTGGCCTTTCCGGCGAAGCCCTGAATAATCTGGTGCCCCATAAAACCGGCGTGGACATTGCCGAGGGGATGGTTGAAGTTGCGGATGAGAAGGAAATCTACGACGACCTTTACGTGGGTGAAGTGGTTGAATTTCTCAAGGTTGAGGAAGAAGAGCGCTGGGACCTCATCGTCGCGACTGATGTGCTGCCCTACATGGGCGAACTGGAAGAGTTTTTCGCCGGTGTAGCGGACAATATTGAAGCCAATGGTGTCTTTGCATTTTCCTCTGAGACACTTCCTGCAGAGGAGTTAGGCGAGCAGAACTTCATGGTGGGCAAGTACCATCGGTTTGCACATGCTGAGAGCTATGTTCGGAACTTGCTGGTGAGCAGTGGCTTTACCATTCTTGATCTTTCGCCAATCACCGTTCGCTTTGAACAGGGTGAGCCAGTTCCGGGTCATCTGGTTATTGCGGCCTACAAGAAGAGCTAAGGGCGTAAAAATAACTAGATAAAGTCAGGTGACTATTAATTGTTAAAATTGTATTAATGTCGCGAATGACTTAGATTTCCCCCTAGGAAATAAGCGTGTAGTTCTATAACTTGCACAACCGTAGATACGTCCGTCACATACGCGGAGCAACATGGGTGCCCATGACCAGTCTTAATATCAATGGCAGATCAATTGATGCCAAGCTTGGTGAAACACTTCTAGAAGTCGCTGAGCGTGGTGGACTAGCTTTGCAGTGTGACTGCGGGAATAGCACTTGTGAAAGCACGCGCGTTACTGTGATTTCCGGTGAGGTGGAAGCCAATGGCTCTCGGCTGAAAAGTACCGTTCTTGCTTGTAAGGCAACGGTTGCTGGCGATGCTGAGCTGAAGCTGCCCGCATCCTCTGAATTGCAGTCGCTTAAGGGGCATGTATCTGCAGTGCGGAAGGTTTCGGATGACCTTTTCGAGTTGCGCCTGAGCTTTACCAAGCCGATTTCATGGCGTCCGGGCCAGTATTACCATGTTGAGTTTCGTGGTCAGGAACGGGTGAACCTGTTTGCCAGTTTTGCTCTGGATGCCGGGACTGAGTTCAATACGCTGATCTTCCTCATAGAACGGGCCAACACCCCTGATCTCTTCGCAATGCTTGCGAAGAAGGGCGATGTGAAGGGGCGGGTTGGCATCACCGGTCCTTATGGCTCTTCCTTCCTTGGGCATGATGACGAGCCGCTGATTATGGTTGCCGGACCGAACAGCCTACCTCCGATCTGGGCGATGGCTTTGAGTTCCGCCATGGGGCAGCCGCGCCGTGAGAAAGTGCTCATTCTGGATCAGTCGCTGAAGCAAGACCAGTTTCAGCAGGTGTTTAACTGGCTAAACCGCCGCGGCATACAGCCAACCTTTGCCGACTTGCAAGGTGATGGCGCAGCTGAAACTCTGCAGGCACTGCTGCCAGATTTGACCGAGTTTGACATGGCTTATATGGCTGGTTCACGCGATTTCATTGCCGGCCTAGAGCATGTTTTCATAGATGCGCAAGCCACTTACGGACGCATTCCAAACTTTCAACCGTGGGATGATGCAGTCGAGCAAGTTGATGGTTCCGCCGCGATGGAACCTGCTGAGTGACGATTTAGCCTGCGGCTTTCTTGGTCAGTTTTGAGTTGTTGACCTGCGCTTCCAGCGTGACGCCGCGTGCTTCTTCCAGCATCCAGAAGAGCGCCTGATTGGGAGGTGCAGGCTTGCCAAAGTAATAGCCCTGCGCTTCAGAACATCCCATTGCCGTCAATTGCTCTGCGATCTCTTTGCTTTCAACGCCCTCTGCTGTTGTTGTGATGCCGAGGCTGTTTGCAAGATCGATGACGGAGTTCACGATGAAGCGGGAATCATCATCTTCAGTCATACTCATCACGAAAGACCTATCAACTTTGATCCTGTCAAAGGGGAAGCGGCGAAGTGTACTCAGTGAAGAGTAGCCTGTTCCGAAGTCATCCATGGAGATCTTAACGCCGATTTGTTGCAGCTTCGCCAGAGTCTGACGTACGCGCAGATGATCTGCCAGTAACACAGTTTCTGTCACTTCCAGTTCAAGCCGTCCGGGGTCCAGACCCGTACGAGCCAGCACATCATCAACAACGGGTAGTAGCTGCTCGCAGTAAATTTGACGTGGTGACAGGTTGACCGCCAAGTTCACCCGCTTGGGCCAACCGACAGCCAGAGAGCAGGCTTCATCCAGTACCCATGCCCCGATTTCCAGAATCAGACCTGTTTCTTCTGCCAGGGGAATAAACTCGAATGGTGAGATGAAACCGTAGCGTGGGTGGTTCCAGCGCAGTAGTGCTTCAAACCCCGAGATTTCGCCGGTTGCCAAGATGACCTGTGGCTGGAAATAAACCTCCAGCTCCCGATTTGCAGTGGCTTTGTAGAGATCGGTGATCAGGGTCTGACGCTGCTTGATTTTGGCAGCCATATCATCTTCGAAGAAGCGGAAGGTGTTTCGACCGTCATTTTTGGCCTGATACAAGGCAAGGTCGGCAAAGCGGATAAGCTCATCCACGTTTTGATATTCCTTGCTGAATGTCGCGATACCGACACTCGCGGCGACCACGATTTCATGTCCTTCGAGGAAAC
Organism: Pseudovibrio sp. POLY-S9; assembly: GCF_001431305.1. Classification (NCBI taxonomy): domain Bacteria; kingdom Pseudomonadati; phylum Pseudomonadota; class Alphaproteobacteria; order Hyphomicrobiales; family Stappiaceae; genus Pseudovibrio; species Pseudovibrio sp. POLY-S9. Next base: position 141,950 of record NZ_LCWX01000071.1, on the reverse strand, counting down.
ATGGAGAAGCGATGACTTTCAGTACTTCTTTGGCAAGCTGTTCCAGATCTTCACGAGAAGCAGGCAATTTAGACAAGATCGCAAACTCATCACCGCCGAGACGGGCGACCATCTCTTTGTTAGCCACCTTTTCTCGCAGGATTTTTGCGACATGGCACAAGAGCTTATCGCCAACTGCATGACCCAATGAATCATTGATGGTCTTGAACTCATCAAGGTCCAACCACAAAATGCCGAAGTGCTCATCTTGTGCCAGAGCAGCTTGTTTCATCTCTTGCAAGCGCTCATTCATCAGCAAACGATTGGGCAGTTTGGTCAAGGCATCGTGCGTTGCGAGATAGCTCAGGTGATCACTGATGCGCTGCCTGTCGGTGATGTCTTCGAAGATCGCAACCCAGCCGCCGCCATCTTGCGGTTCCAGCGTCATCAAGATGACCTGCTCACTTTGCAAAGTGAGTGTAAATGTGCTGCGAACGGTACTCGGCCAGTGTTGTTGTGCGACGGAGTTTTCGCCATCATCCTGCAAAAACTCCTGGGCCAGAGGCATACATTGGACCATTTCATCCCATGTCATGCCAATTTTACCTTCGCCTTGTTCACAAGCGAAGATGTCATCAAAGCGCTGATTGAACACAATCAATCTTTTCTGTGTATCGAACATACACAACCCATGGGACATATTGTTCAATGCAGCGTCGAATAACGTATTCTGCTTCACCAATTCCTGTTCTTTTTTGCGCAATTCCTTGTTCTTGCGCTGGATATTGAGGCGCAAACTGTCACGCTCCCGAGCGGAGGCCTGGAGCACTTTAACAGCGCGGGCGATCTCACCGACTTCATCCATCCTTCTGGTGCCCTCTACCCGCACAT
>NZ_LCWX01000071.1:117852-140982 GCF_001431305.1 Pseudovibrio sp. POLY-S9 | reverse complement strand
AAAATTACCGCCCGCCACATCAGAGAGGGCATCTGCGATACGCTGCAGTGGCTGGGACATTTTGCGGGAAACAAACAAGGCTACGATGAAGATGATAAGACAGGCGGTAAAGCCCAACACAATAAGCCGCTGGAAAGTCTGAGCGCTGGTCTCTTCGCCCACATTGCGTAGGCGTTCCTGCGCGTCCAGCAAGACTTCCAGTGGCTTGAAGGCGCAAATCACGAGCGGTGATGGACCGTTGTCGCAGTACTCGAATGCAGTGTTCAGGATCTTAAGTTTACGCAGGTTTTCAGGCATTTGCAGCGCTTCGACCGGTGCATGTGGCGAGGCACCAACCAGCTTGTCCTGATAGAAAATCGCAATCTCGGCACCTGAGATTTTGCTGTATTCGTCAATCACACCAGAGTTGAAGGGAAACCACCGCTGCGCCACCAAGGCTCCACGCCACTGGGTACCCGGGTCGATGAGTGAGGAATAAAGGACCTGAGAGACGCCTGCATCAGGCTCCCCCGGCAATAACGGGCCAAATTGGGTGGCTGGAAGAAGCGTGTATCGGACGGCTGGACCTGTGCCCGTGGACGGCGTCCAAACAGTGCTAAGCGACTGTTTCAGATGAACTTTGAGGAGTTGCTTCTGGATCAGCCCCGGATCAGCGCGCTTGGATGCTCCGACGATCTGGCCACGGTAGTTCAGCAGGATAATGGCATCAAGCGGCGTGCCTTCCTGCACCAGTGACAGGATGTTCACATCCCCTGCCCAGACGCGTGTTTCTGCAGCTTTTACGATGTCACCGCGCTCACCAATGGCAGAAAGGCTTGCTGCTGTTTCGGATAGCTGAGACTGAATACGGTGTCTCACCAGCGCTACGTCACGCTCAAGCGTGGTGGAGAATTGGTTTACGGCGATCTGGGAGAGCTGTTCGCTTTGGAGTTGGAGCGTTCTTTCCCACTGAATTACAACGAGAAATGTCAGCGCGAAATAAGATAGAGCAATGGCGACAACAGAGATGATTGCTAGTTTAAGAGAAATTGAGTGCCGGACTCGTCTCATAGAAATTGCCTGCGCCGAACAGTTTGCTATTCGCCAAATGAACAAAAACCTCGTGCGTGAGGGCACAGAGGTCTCATGAACAAGGCCTGATTGTCGCGAAACTGTCTTAAGCAGGCGTGAGCACTACCAAACTATGAGTTTTGTCGGTTAATGCTCACGAAAGCAGGTTGGTTAAATGCACTTTAATTGCATCGTACTAGGCAGAGAGCTCTAGCTTTCTCTCAGCGTTCACCTCAACGCTTGTCCTAATTTCATCTGCGTTTTCAATAATCTGAGTCAAGTTGATTGCATCCAGCTCTTCCATGAAAGAGTTCAGCGCATGCTTCAGCTTGCCTTTGAAACGGCAGACACCCGATAACGGGCATGGTTTGGCAGGATTGCATGCAAAGCACTCCACCAGTGCGAAGTTATCTTCAACATTCCGGATGAGTTTACCGATGTTGATAGAAGCTGGCGCATGAGCAAGCATCAGACCACCCAATCGCCCTCGTCTGGATTTGATGTAGCCCTTCCGGTTTAAGATCTGCACGACCTTGGCGACCTGAGGGCGCCCGCTGTTGGTTGCCTCAGACAAGCGGTCAATTGTCCACTTATCGCTCCGGTTGACAGCCATGAGCATCAGTATGCGTACCGCTACATCTGTCATCCCAGTTAATTTCATAGGTACCTCGACCTTACTCTAAAGCTGAAATTGCTTCATCGAATTACAGTTAATAAAAACATTTGGGGTATTATTTTTATTGATTGACACCGGTCATATACTACAAAAGAGCAGTACTCACATGGGAACATTGATCTCCATCAAAAGTTATCAAAATATAAATACAATTACCAACTACACACATCCAAACCATTACGCTGGGTCAATTAGAATCTACATTCTATACTTAGCGTAAATAACTTTTTTTGCGTTTTTTTCTTTCGTGACCCCAATATTTCCTTACGTAATAACTGAAAGAAACGAAAACTATGATTTATTAAGCATGGATTTTTAATGAGCGAAACTATCGATGATCGATTGACGTATCACTGTATATCTTCAGCGGAGTTGGAAGAACTTGGAAACTCCCAGGATATCATCATGGCGATCATGCCGGAGGTCTTGGATGAGTTTTATAGACACATTCGAAACTTTCCTGAGACCATGAAGTTTTTCAAGAATGAAGAGCACATGCGTCATGCGCGGGAGAAGCAGCATGAGCATTGGCGGCTCATATGCAGCGGGAAGCTGGATAACGACTATGCACAGTCTGTGCAGCGGATCGGCAGAACGCATCAGCGACTCGGCCTGACACCGCAATGGTATATCGGAGCTTACAGCAGGTTGGGGACGTTGCTCAGCGCAACTCTTCTTAAGCAGTCTGGTGGCGGCTTATTCTCCCGTTCCAGCCGGCCAAGCAAGAACCTGCCTGGCATCCTCAACAAGGTCATCTTGCTTGATATGGACCTTGCGCTGGCGGTTTATGACCAGACCGGGGAAGAGGCGCGTCAAGAGTTTCTGACGGACCTTGCAGAGCATTTTGAAGGATCCGTGGGCCAAGTCACGTCCTCCATTGCCAGCGCTGCAGGTCAGCTACATGGGTCTGCAGTTTCTCTTTCCGGCAACTCAGAGCACACCAACGAGATCAGCTCCAGCGTAGCCGCAGCGTCTCTGGATGCCTCTCAAAATGTGGAGGCGGTGCGCTCCGCAACTGAGGAACTGGGGACTGCCATTTCGGAGATTGCCGAGCAGGTTCACAAGACAACGATTACAGCCTCCAACGCGACACTCGCATCCACAAAGGCCTTCCAACAGGTCAATCATCTGTCCCAAGTGGCAATCGAGATTGGTGATATTATTGATTTAATTACTCAAATATCAGAGCAAACCAATCTGCTCGCCCTCAACGCAACCATTGAGGCGGCGCGTGCCGGTGAGTTGGGCAAAGGCTTTGCTGTGGTTGCACACGAGGTGAAGTCGCTTGCTCAGCAAACAGCAAATGCAACTGTGCAGATCAGCGATCAAATCTCTGGGATTCAGGAGAGCACAAGCGAGTCCAAAGAGGCCATCTCTGAGATCAAAGAGATCATTGAAGAGATGAATGACAGTGCAAATGCCATTGCCAGTGCGGTTGAACAACAAGGCATCGCAACGCAGTCCATTGCCGTGAACATCAAAGATGCTGCATTGGGAACCACGCAGGTGTCAGATAGCATCGGCCAGGTACAAAAAGCAGCGGATGAAACCGACAAAACCGCTTCTGGCGTGCTTGATGCTGCACAAATTTTATCCAATCAGGCTGCTGACCTGCGTTCGTCGGTTGGCACGTTCCTCGGCAACTTGAGATAGAAATCCTTCGCACTTGCGTTAGCTGCACTACGAAAAACTGGTGTTTGTCCTTCAACCAAAAGACAAACACCAGTGCTCTGCATACCCTGAGAAATTTAAACGACATTCTTCATGAATTCAGTATTTTACAGTTTTAATGGACACCTTACGTAAAATGCATTTATTTCATTCAGGTCACATTTGCAGTGCAACACTTCCTTAAAACTAAATAGGACAAAAGATTTACAACATATAATAGAATCTTACTTGGCATTAACCTTTGGTTTAAAAACCATAAGTCGAATTGCGATTCATTATACTACCGAACTAGGCTTTCCTTTGCGTGAGCTGACGTAACTGTTTCTGGTGAACAAGAAATGGTGAACGCGGCAGGTTCTTAGGAGGACGGGACCTCTATCACGTCAATTCGGGTATTTTGCCTTTCGGGAGGATTTCATGAGCATTATTCGTAGGCCGATGAATCGGCGTAGCCTATTGAAGGCGGGAGCAGCCAGTGGTCTGGTTCTGGCGACCCCAACTATTATCAGCCGCAGCGCCTGGGCTGAAACCAATTTCCGTAATGACCCAACCAATTCCAAAACAGTCACTTTCGGTTTCAACGTGCCACAAACAGGCGCATATGCTGACGAAGGCGCTGACGAGCTGCGTGCTTATCAGCTAGCCGTCAAGCATCTGAACGGTGAAGGTGACGGCGGTATGCTGAGCACCATGAAGCCGCTTTCGCTCAATGGTAACGGCGTTCTCGGCAAAAAAGTTGATTACGTCACCGGTGATACTCAAACAAAGTCTGATGCGGCTCGCGCCTCTGCAAAGCGCATGATCGAAAAAGACGGCGTTGTCATGTGGTCTGGTGGCTCGTCTTCCGGCGTGGCGATTGCACAGCAGTCTCTGGCGCAGGAAATGGGCGTCGTGTTTATGTGCGGTCTGACCCACTCCAACGACACCACCGGCAAGGACAAGCGGCGTTATGGCTTCCGCCACTTCTTCAACGCTTATATGTCCGGTGCAGCGCTTGGCCCAGTGCTTGACAAAGAGATGGGCAAAGACCGTCGTGCTTATCACCTGACAGCTGACTACACATGGGGCTGGACACAAGAAGAGTCCATTGCCAACACCACAGAAGGCCTTGGCTGGGAAACCGTCAACAAAGTCCGCACTCCATTGGGTGCTGGTGACTTCTCTCAGTACATCGCACCTGTTCTGAACTCTGGTGCTGATGTGTTGATCCTGAACCACTACGGTAAGGACATGATCAACTCGCTGACACAGGCTGTTCAGTTTGGTTTGCGTGACAAGCTTGTCAACGGCAAGAACTTTGAGATCATCGTTCCGCTGTACTCCCGCCTTATGGCTCAGGGTGCAGGCGAAAACATCAAAGGCATTTACGGCACAACCAACTGGAACTGGTCCTTGCAGGACGAAGGTTCCAAGGCCTTTGTTAAGTCGTTCGGTCAGGAATATGGCTTCCCACCATCCCAGGCTGCACACACCTGCTACGTCCAGACACTGCTTTATGCAGATGCGTGTGAGCGTGCGGGCACCTTCAATCCAGCAGAGGTTATCAAGGCTCTGGAAGATCACCAGTTCGACGGTATGGGTAACGGCCCAACCCTTTACCGCGGCTCTGATCACCAGTGCTTCAAGGATGTGCTGGTCGTGAAAGGTAACGAAAACGCGACTTCCCAGTTTGACCTTCTGGAAGTTGTTGAAGTGACACCTGCTTCTCAAGTCACGTATGACCCAGAGATCTTTGGTGGCGAGCTTGGACCTTACAAGGTCTAACAGCACCGTTTGCCCGGCTGTAGTTTTTTGCAGCCGGGTAATGGCTCCTGCTTGAACCACTGATGTTCCGCATTGGATGCCTTGCACCTTCTCACGAATTTAAAGGGAGAAGAGCGGATGGACGCCATCGTTCTTCAAATTCTCAACGGCCTTGATAAGGGCGGTGCCTATGCTTTGATTGCGCTTGGGCTAACGCTTATCTTCGGTACGCTTGGAGTTGTGAACTTCGCCCATGGGGCCTTGTTTATGCTTGGCGCATTTTGTGCCGTAGCTTTCAATAAACTGATCGGCCTTGAGCAGGTTGTCGTCGATCCTACCAAGACCACCGCCTGGGGTACGCCTTTGGAAACCCGAGTGCCTTACATTGAGGTTTGGCTGGGTGACACTGGCACGACGATGCTGAACTACTCCGTTCCATTGTCTATTGCATTTGCCATTCCGGTCATGCTGCTGGTTGGGTATGTGATGGAACGTGGTTTGATCCGCCACTTCTACAAGCGCCCACATGCTGAGCAGATCCTTGTGACCTTTGGTCTGGCCATTGTTTTGCAAGAGATCATCAAAACTTATTTCGGGGCAAACCCTATTCCGCAATCTGCACCGGACATGGTGCGCGGCGCGATGGACCTGGGCATTTGGATCGGCTTTGATCCGGGAACTGTCGTTTATCCGCAGTGGCGCATTGTGTATCTGTTCTTCTCGCTTAGCGTGATTGGCGGGGTCTTTGCCTTCCTGCAGTTCACCACCTTTGGCATGGTTGTTCGCGCTGGCATGGCTGACCGCGAAACTGTTGGCCTTCTTGGCATCAACATTGAGCGTCGCTTTACGCTGGTCTTTGCCGTTGCAGCCGTCGTCGCAGGCCTTGCTGGCGTTATGTACACGCCGATCCTTCCACCAGATTATCACATGGGTATGGACTTCCTCGTGCTGTCCTTCGTGGTGGTGGTCGTGGGGGGCATGGGCTCTCTGCCCGGTGCGGTATCTGCTGGCTTCCTGCTGGGCATCTTGCAAAGCTTTGCGAGTATGAATGAGGTGAAAACCATTCTGCCGGGTATCGACCAGATCATTATTTATCTTGTTGCAGTTATTATTCTTCTGGTTCGTCCACGTGGACTTATGGGCCGTAAAGGTGTGATGGAGACCTGAGCCAATGATGACCAAGATTTCTCCACGCTCCGACCTGCTCATGCTTGTGCTGTTTACAGCTGCAATCCTGACGATGCCGATCTGGCTGGCACCGATTGGTGCCGGGTATCCGGACCTCTTGCAGAAGTTTGCGATTTTCGGCCTGTTTGCTCTGGGCTTCAACCTGCTGTTTGGCCTGACTGGCTATCTCAGCTTTGGTCATGCAGCTTTTCTGGGCATCGGGTCTTACGCAGCGGTCTGGAGCTTCAAACTGCTGGGAATGAACCCTATTCCAGCACTGCTCTTTTCCGTGGTGTTTTCCAGCCTGTTTGCGGTAGCCATTGGGTATATCTCGCTGCGCCGGTCAGGCATTTACTTTTCCATTCTGACGCTGGCGTTTGCGCAGATGAGCTATAATCTGGCGTACTCTGTACTAACCCCAATCACCAATGGTGAGACTGGCTTGCGGGTGCTGCAATCTGACCCACGGTTGTTTGACAGCTCTTCAGAGGCGTCCGGTCCGCTGATCTCCAATCTGTTTGGGATTGAGATGACCGGGTACTCGGGTTTCTACTTCTGTGCTGTTCTGCTCATCATCGGGTTTTACATTTCACAACGCATTTTCCGCAGCCCCTTTGGGATGATGCTGCGTGCGGTGAAATCCAACCAGAACCGCATGAGCTATACAGGCCTCAATACACGGCCTTACACCCTTGCTGCTTTCGTCATTTCCGGCACGTTTGCTGGTGTTGCAGGTAGTCTGCTGGCCGTGACGGATCCGCTTGCGGGTGCTGAGCGCATGCAGTGGACGGCATCTGGTGAAGTGGTTTTGATGACTATCCTGGGTGGTGCTGGCACTCTGCTTGGACCGATCCTAGGTGCAGGTCTCATCAAGTACTTCGAGAACATCTTCTCTGCATACAACGAGCAGACACTACATGCCATTTTCTCCTTCCTGCCTGACTTCATGGAGGGAGCAGTGGTGAGCCTTGCAAGCTTGTTTGTGGGCGAAGGCTGGCATTTGACGCTTGGTTTGTTGTTCATGGTGATCGTGATCTTTCTGCCGGGCGGTATCATGGAAGGCTTCAACCGGATTACCAAGCTGTTCCGCCGGAGACCTTCGCGTGTTGGCAAGAGAGCAGGTCATTCGCATTCTCCAGCATCAGCCAATGCAGCGGAATAGAGAGAGGCAACCATGGAAATTCTTAGTGTTAAGGGCGTGAACAAGCGCTTTGGTGGCCTGAAAGCTCTCGATGACGTGAACCTTTCCATCGAGCAAGGGCATGTGCATGCCATCATCGGGCCAAACGGTGCAGGCAAATCCACATTGCTCAATTGCTTTGTAGGGCGCCTGATCCCTGATACGGGCTCTGTGACCTTTCTGGGCAAGGATCTCATTGGCGCTAAGCCGCATGAGATCAATCAGGCAGGTGTTTCCCGCGTGTTTCAGACACCGGAGATCTTTGGTGATCTGACCTTGCAGGAAAACGTGATGATCCCAACGCTGGCCAAGCGAGATGGAGCATTCACTATGAACGCCTGGGCTCGTGTGGATGGTCAGGGCGAAATTCGCGACAAAGCCATGCATATGCTTGAGGATGTTGGGCTTGCTGAGAAGAAAGACATGAGGGCGGACTCGCTTTCTCGCGGCGACAAGCGGCGTCTGGAACTGGCAATGTGTCTGGTTCAGGATCCAAAACTGCTGCTGCTGGATGAGCCGACAGCAGGCATGTCGCGGGCTGATACCAACAACACCATTGATTTGCTGAAGCGTATTGGCGAGCGCGGCATCACCAAGATCGTTATCGAGCATGACATGCATGTAGTGTTCTCCCTCGCCAGCAAGATCAGCGTTTTGGCGCAGGGCACTGTGATCGCTGAAGGGCAGCCGGAAGACATCAAGGGCGATCCACGCGTTCAGGAAGCATATCTGGGAGGGGCGCACGTATGACCATTCTCGAAGATCAATTCAAAGGCGCGACCGCGCCGGGTGTTACACCAGTGCGCTCCAAGGGTGGTGCTCCGGCTTACTTCTCAGCATGGGACCTTCACGCCTACTATGGTGAAAGCTATATCGTTCAGGGTGTTAGCTTTGATATTCGCGAAGGCGAGATCCTTGCGCTGCTTGGACGAAACGGGGCTGGGAAGACGTCCACTCTTCGCGCTATTGCCCGTGCCAGCGACCCGCAACTGACACATGGCGAGATCTGGCTGGATCATAAGCCTATTCATGAGATGCCAAATTATCTGGCAGCTCAGAACGGGATCCAGTTGGTGCAGGAAGATCGCCGAATTATTCCAGGGCTGACCGTTGAGGAAAACCTTCAGCTGGCGCAGATTTCGGAGCCGCACGGGTGGTCGATTGAGCGCCTGTACGATCACTTCCCTCGCCTTGCCGAGCGTGCCAAGCAGGAAGCGGTGACCATGTCTGGCGGTGAACAGCAGATGCTGGCTGTGGCCCGTGCGTTGGCTCGTGATGTGAAGCTGCTGTTGCTGGATGAGCCGTATGAAGGGCTCGCTCCGGTGATTGTTCAGGAGATTGAGCGCATTCTTGAGAACGTGAAGGAACTGGGCATCACGACGATTATCGTGGAGCAGAACGCTGTGGCTGCCCTGCACCTTGCGGATCGTGCGGTTATTCTGGATATGGGCGAAGTGGTGTTTGATGGGACGGCACAGGAAGTGCTCGACAACGAAGAGCTTCGACAAACCTATCTGGCGATCTGACGTTTTTTGCTTGAGCGTCAGCTCCGCAAAAGCAGGTTGCGTTATTTCTGAGTCTGCAACTTGCTTTATTTTGCAGGGTGTCTCTGAGCATTTTCAGCATGTTCAGAAATCCCGATCAAGTTCCCCCAAGGGCTATTGACCCTTTACCTGAGCCAGAGGATTCGTTCCTCTGGTCTTTTTCTTTTTCGGGGCATCATTTTTCAAAGGGTATCTAAGAACTGCTGATAGGTCAGAGGACCTTGGCGTGCAGGTTCATGACCCAGAAAGCGGTTTTGCCAGAAACTCAGGTAGAGACTGGAGAAGTCAAAGGTTCCTGCCAGAATACGTTGTTTCTCTTCAAGCAGACGTTCACTGGTCAACTCACTCCATTCTTCGAGAACCACGACTGGCAAGTCCTCAAATAGCGGGTTCAGGCTTGAGGGTTTGACGATGGGAATCGCCCCAAGAAACAACGCTTCCCATGTCCGGTGGCAGTCCATTCCATCCCCAAAAGGGCTGATTGTGAAGAGGAACTTTGCGTTTTTACGCCAGGATTGCTCTCGGGGAAGATGGTCACCTTCGAAGTAAGCGGTAGAGTTATCCGCTATCTCTATCACCTCTGCTCTGTCTCCACGATGGGCTGCATGGTGCCAGTTGCAGTAGCCTCGGGCTTCCCGAGCTTCCAGCGGCGTGGCATCGGTAGCTACGACGCGCAGGCACTCTTCCTGCTCAAGCGGTGTCTGGAAGTCCCCCCAAGCGTGAGATTTGCGGGCTGTCATAGTGTGGTAGTCCAAACCGATGGGCAGGTTGAAGACCTTTTCGTGCTCGATAGCCAGGTTCTGCGCGTACCATGCAACCAGCAGCGGATGGGAGAGCAGGTTCTTCAGATCGAGTGAGGACAGCGTGTTTGGCAGGGTCGTGTCCGGTCCAACGGGCAGGTCACTGTCGCCGCTGAGCAGGACGAAGGGCTGGCGAATGTGCAGTAGTTTGGTTTGGACGAAATGCGGCAGGGCATCAGTGGTGATGTAAAGCGTGGCACCTTCGTGGTGATGCTCCAGCAAGTCATCATCAAGGTCAGGCACCGAGGATTTCAGCTTCTGGTTCCGGCTTTGGCAGGCTTTGGCAAGGCCTCTGCTGGAGATAAACTTGCAGTGGTGTTCCTCTCTGTCTCGCGGCATCCACTGATAGGATTTGTATTGCAGCAATGAAAAGACCAACCAACCCTCCTGCGCTTTCCGATATCTAAGCGTGCACTGTTGTTTGGCGCCACTCTGAAATCTTTCCCACCATTTCCAGAGAACTCCCTATCCCCTTAGAGCTTGGTGCGTATTCTTGGCCAGACACCGCGGCCAGTTTTGGGGAATACGCTATAGAGTTGAATGGAATTTGAGAGATCCCATTGGTGCAGGATTACCATGATTTACCAAAGTGCATGCAGGATGGAACTGGCACGCTAAAATCCATTGCAGTGCTTTTCAGCCAAGGATTTTACTGAAAGAAGGCCCATAGATGCGCTTCCTGTCCCAGCGCGATGAGGAACAGTCTCCTAAAAAAAACAAATCACAGCTTGAGGTGAGCTATGGCAATATTCCGCGCCATCGCACGCAGTTGCATCAGCGTCTTCTCGACTTGGGCTTGCCGACACAGCCTGTTATTCGCGAGGTGCTGGATTGTGCCCAGTACTACTCCCTCAAAGCCCATGAGGATTTGCTGGTACAAGGGCAAAGTGCGGACCGGTTTTTCATCATTCTTGAAGGGGATCTGGAGGTTATCAAAGAGGATCAGGATGGAGCCGACACTGTTCTTGGACACCTGAAAGCCGGTGATGTGGCAGGAGAACTGGCTTATATACGTGCCCATGTAGGACCACAAAGTTACATCGCGAGCGTGCGAGCCAAACGGGATACGGTTGTCGCTGCATTGAGCTGGAACCGGTACGGCACCTTGCCGACCTCGACTGAAACCAACTCCATGCTGTTTCGTTATTTTGCCCGGCAGGCGGCGCATCAGCTGGAGCAAAGCAGCTCCCGCGTGCTGGAAGAGATCAAGATCCGATCCCGTCGATTGCAGGCCTATGCGGTTTTGCTGGTGGCGAACATGATCGCCATGTCGTCGTTTGCGTTGTTCATCAGCCTCTACAAAAATACGTTTGATGATTACGGCTACGGCTTCATTGCGATGACGGTTTACAGTTTGAGCCTGAACTTCATTCTTGCGGCAATTCTGTTTTACATCATGAAAAACCTCTATTTGCCGCCACGCATCTTCGGGCTTGAGTTCAGTCATCTCCCAAGCCAGTTTGGTTATGGGGTGGTTATGACTGTTCCGATTATTCTGGTGATGGCAGTTATCCGGTACATTGTGCACCCCTCAGAAGAGTCGTTTTCCTTCTACTTTCTCGCGCATCAGGTACAGGGGCCATTCATGGGGTGGCCAGAGGTGGCGTTTGCGATATTTTATGCGCTGGTGATGTGCCCTATTCAGCAGTTCATTGTGCGGTGTGGCATGCAGGTTCCTGTGACAGCCGCGCTGGGGCCGCATAAGCTTTCCTCTGTGTTCTGGGGCAATTTTGCTGCTTCTGTTGCCTTTTCCATCATCCACTTGCCCTATTCAAAACTGGCCGTTTTACTGACGTTTATGGTGAGTTTTTATTGGGGCGTAATGTTCCAGTATCGCCGGTCATGGGTGGCGGTTTCCACCAGTCACGCGATTGCCGGGCTTGCGGCATTTTACTGGTTCGCCTTGCTGCGTGTAGCCTAACAAAAAAGGCGCCAGAGGCGCCTTCTTCATTGTCATCAGGATCATTCTCAGATCAATTTTCAGATGGTTTGTCTTCCTTGGCATCAATGGCCAGTTCACCACCGGAACCTCTTGCCGCACGGCCTTCCTCGATGGTCCAACCAGCCTTTTCACGCATCCATTGGAAGCTGACGTAAAGGGTCGGGATGAGGAAGATACCGATAGTAGCTGAGAACAGCATACCTGCCAGCACCGGCACACCCACCGCAACCATGGCTCCGGCACCCGGGCCGGATGCGATGACCAAGGGTACAAGACCTGCTGAGAAGGCAAGTGATGTCATCATCACCGGACGGAAGCGCAAACGAGCGCCTTCAATTGCGGACTCGTAGATCCCCATACCATCAATGCGTTTTTCGAGTGAGAACTCGTTCATCAGGATCGCATTTTTACCCGCCAGCGCGATCAGAATGACCATACCAATCTGCGCATACAGGTCGAACGCCAGACCAAAGATCCAGAGGCTCAACAAGGCACCTGCTAATGCAGGAGCAACCGAAAGCAGAACGGGAATTGGTGTATTCCAGCTTTCATACAGCGCCACAAGGAACAGATAGGCAAACAGGAAGGCTAGTCCCAGTACCAGTGCAGTTTGACCCGCAGCTTCTTTCTGTTCCAATGCCAGCCCCGTCCACTCATAGGCATAGCCTTTTGGCAGGGCTTTGGCCGCGACACCATCCATCGCCGTCAAAGCTTCACCCAAGCCTGCACCGGGGGCTGCATTGCCGTTGAACGCGACTGCGCGGTAGTTGTTGTAACGGGTGATAGTGTTTGCCCCGCGTGACAGCTCAGTGTGCACGACGGAGGACAGTTCAACCATCTCACCTGTGTCTGAACGGACAAAGATGGAGCCGATGTCTTCAACACCAGAGCGATACTTCTGCTCTGCCTGCAGGCGGACGGTCCATGTGCGACCGTAGAGGTTGAAGTCGTTGATGTAATAACCGCCCAGCGTGGCTTGCAATGCGTTGTAAACACTTGCCACGTTCAGGCCAAGCACCTGAGCACGCTCGCGATCCAGCTTCACATTCAATTGCGGGGTGTTTGCATTGAAGGTGGTGAAGAAGGAGGCGATATCCGGCGCTTCGTTGGCTGCGACAATCAGGGAGCGGGAGATTTGTGCAAGAACCGTTGGATCCTGACCTTCCAGTGCCTCCATGATGAACTCAAAGCCACCTACCGTGCCGAGACCATCGATTGCAGCTGGGTTGACTGGGAAGAAGGTTGCTTCGGGAATGCCTGCCAAAGCTCCGTATGTTCTGTAAACGAAGGCGAAAGAAGACAGTTCACGTGACGGACGTTCCTCATAATCCTTGAGTTTGACAAAGAAAACGCCTGCGTTTGGTGATGAGCCGCCACCTGCCAGCAGGTCGAGCCCGATGACCATTGTGGTGGAGTTGACTGCTGGGTCTTTGCGGATGATATCGTCGGCTTTGCGCATCACCGCTTCAGTACGGTTGCGAGACGCACCCGGCGGCAGATTGACCAGCACCATGGCGTAGCCTTTGTCTTCATCCGGGACAAAGCCATCTGGGGTGTTGGAAACAATCAGGAGCCCAAAGAGCGCGAAGCCCACCACTACAGGCAGAGAAAGCAGCGACATTTTTGCGATGCGCTTGATAAGGCCGGCGTAACCATGGCCGACGTCATCAATCTTTTTGGAAACCTTGGCCATGACGCCTGTCAGATCTTCTGACTTCATCAAGATGGCACAAAGAGCAGGAGATAGTGACAATGCGTTGATGGTGGAGATCACCATTGCCGCGGAGATGGAGACCGCGAACTCTCTGAAGAGTACACCGGACGATCCCGGCAAAAAGGCCACAGGCACGAACACGGAGAGCAGCACCAGCGTGGTTGCGAGCACGGGGGCTGCAATTTCGCTGACCGCTTTTGATGTTGCCTGAGCCGGTGTGAGATCAGGATGTTCGTGCATAATGCGTTCAACGTTCTCAACCACGATGATCGCGTCATCCACCACGATCCCAATGGCCAGCACCAAGGCCAGCAGTGAGATGGTGTTGGCCGTGTAGCCCATCATGAAGGCCACTGCGACAGCACCGATGATGGATACGGGGACCGCGATCAGCGGAATGAGGGTTGCGCGGAATTTGCCGAGGAAGACGTAGACCACGATGGTCACAAGCACGAAGGCCTCCAGCAGCGTATGGATCACCTTCGAAATCATCTCATTCACGAAGAGTGAGGTATCGAAGATGGAGATGTATGTGAGGTCTTCCGGGAAGCGCTCTGCCAGAAATGCGATACGCTCGTTGACCGCTTCTGACACAGCCACAGCGTTTGCACCCGGAGACAGGTAAATCCCCACCATCGCTGTTGGTTGCTGGTTGTATTCTGCCAATATGTCATAGGAGGCGCTGCTGAGTTCTACGCGGGCGACGTTTCTCAGGTGAACCACAGAGCCATCAGGATTTGCACGCAGAACGATGTTTTGGAACTCTTCAACCGTGTTCAAACGGCCTTTCGCCGTGACGGTGAGCTGGAGCTGCTGATCAGCGGCCAGAGGAGCTGCACCGATACGACCGACAGCAGCCTGTTTGTTTTGTGATTGAACTGCAGAGATCACATCTTCTGCTGTCAGGTTGAGGGCTCTGAGTTTGACCGGATCCAGCCAGATGCGCATGGAGTAATCCTGCGCACCGAATACGCTGGCATCACCCACACCTGGAATACGCTTCAGTTCGTCTACGATGTTGATGGTGACGTAGTTGGAAATGAAGAGGCCATCATGTGTTTCATCGGGCGAATAGAAGGAAATCGCTTGCAGGAGGTCACCGGCCTTTTTGGTGACGTTGACACCCTGATCCCGGACTTCCTGCGGAAGCTTGCTTTCAATGGTGCTTATTCGGTTCTGAACGTTCACCGCATTGATATCCGGGTCCGTTGTCAGATCGAAGTAGACCGTTAGCGAGTAGGTGCCATCACTGGAAGACGACGACTTCATATAGCGCATGCCGTCTACGCCGTTGACTGCCCCTTCAACAAGCTGGCCAACACTCTCTTCCACCGTTAGCGCATCCGCACCGATGTAAGTGGCATTTACCTGCACGGTTGGGGGAGCAATGGTCGGGTATTGTGATACCGGAATTGAGTAAATCGAGATCGCACCGACCACGACTATGAGAATCGAAATCACCATCGCCAGCCGAGGCCGGCGAATAAACATGTCATAGATCATGGTTTATTGACCTGCCAGCTGTGCGTTGACTTTAATTCCGGGACGAACTTTCTGGATGCCGGATGTGATCACCAGATCACCTTTTTTGAGGCCACTTCCAACAATAACAAGGCCGTTAATCTGATCGACGACGGCGATGCGCTGTTGCTCAACCACGTCTTCGTCATTCACCTTCAGCACATACGGGCCTTCCTGATCCAGCAGCAGTGCGGATTGAGAGACAACCAGAACTGGGGTGGCATCTTTGGCGTTGGCAACGACATCAACCAGCTGGTGGTCAAACAGCAAGTGATCAGGATTTTCAAAGATAGCATAAGCGGTGACAGTGTCTGTGCCCGGGTTGGCTTCGGCTTCAAGGAAGTCCAGTTTTCCGTTGTGCTGGTAGAACTTGCCGTCTGACAGGCGAATTCGAATGAGTATGTTATTGGTGACGAAGTTGTTGGCGCGCTGAGATTGCAAGATCAGTGCTTGTGGAACCGGGAACGCCACGCGAATGGGGTTCAAAGACGTGATGGTTGCCAGAGTTCCGCTGTTGGCATTGACGTAGGCCCCTTCTTTAAAGGCAGCGGTTCCGATCTGACCATCCAGCGGAGCGCGGATTTCGGTATAGCTCAGATCCAACTCGGAGAGCTTCAGGTCGGCCTGACGCAGAGCCAGTGCGGCATTGGCCTCTTTCAGGTTCGCGCGGGCTGTATCAAGTTCGGAGACCGAAATTGTATCCCGATTGACGAGCTGCTCCTTGCGGTCAAAGTCAACTTTTGCCAAATCGACCTTTGCCTGAGCACTTTCCAGATTGGCTTGGGATTGCTCTACTGAGAACTCATAGGGCTCCTGCTGGATCACAAAGAGCAAGTCGCCTTGCTGAACTGTCTGGCCTTCTTTAAATTCCAGCGGCTCCAGAAACCCGCCGACACGGGCAATGAGCGCGACCTGACTGATTGCTTCGGTACGGCCAGAGAAAACGCGTTCTTCTTCAATAACTTCTTCGCGTGCAGGTTCAACAATGACACCTGGAGGGGGGGGAGCTTCCTGAGCAAAGACTGCCGAGGAGAAAAGAAATGTGCCAAGAGACGCCCCCAGAAATGCGAGGGTGGCTTTGCGCGTTGATGAAAGCAGATTTCCATTCCGGCCGGCAGGGAATTCCATTTTATTGTTCATTTTTTACTCTTACACATTGAGAATTGCTGGCAGCACTTGCCTAACATTACCTTAGGGAAGTGACTCAATCCTTGATGGCTTTGGGCACAGCTCTATCCTTCGCTGCCAAGGTCCCCTGGCAACGTTCAAATCAAGTCAGACTGAGAAGTGCATTTGTCCTCCCACTTTCGTGAGGGAAAGCCCGTGACTGGTGTCACAAAAAGCGGTTTCTGGAAATTTTTACCCCTTGTTCGCCTGCGCCAAGTGCACAAGCTGAGTGGTTTCTGTCCAGAATTGCTGGCGGATTTCTTTGCTCAGGATTTGCTTGTCCGGCGGGATTTTTGTTCCGCATTCGTAGAACCCACCGGTTTTGCCCGCAAAGTCCGGAGAGAGCAGCATGTGCATAGCTGGTAAGGCCGCATAGGGGGCAGATTTGCCGACCAGCGAGCTTTTCATGCCTAGCCAGAACCGCCTCATGGCGCTGTAGCCCTGCATTTGTTTGGTCAGCACAAGGCCGGGTCCAAACGCGTTGATGCAGATGTCTGTGTCCTTCAGCTGATCAGCCAGTTCCATCAAGAAGAGTAGATTGCAGTTGGTGTGTGCACTTCCCCGATCCCAGCTGTCGAGTGTGCCATCAGGATCGTTGAGCGCACTCGTGTCGGGTCGTTCAAACTTTGTCACCGGGCTTGCAAACGAGACAACCCTTGGCGCTGATTGGTCCTTGAGCAGCGGTGTGATCTTATTCAGCAGCTGAAATCGGCTGAGGTAGTTAACCGCAAACCCAGCCTCAATCCCCTCTCCTGTGATGCCGCGAAACCCCGGTGTTTCGGCAGCGCAGAGGACGATGCGGCTCAGGTTTGGCAGCTTTTGCGAGATCTCATCGGCGAGACGGTCCACCTCTGAGATGAGAGAGAGGTCTGCCACAAAACCACGGTGGGAGTGATGGGGGCCGGCGTCGCCAACATCCTTGAGGACGGCGCTCACTTTCTCCTTAGAACGCCCCACAATGACGAGGGTTTGGCCAGCATCTGCCAGACGGATTGCAAGCGCCCTGCCGATGCCATCCGTCGCGCCCGTTACCAGACAGGTGTTGTTGGTTGCCCGCCATTCCTCCAAATACCCGGGAGGTGGTGGCACCGGAATGGCCTTGGCTTTCTTCATGTCAGAAGTAGAGCAGAAACCCTTTAATCAGTTGCAGAATTTTTCGATAAACTCACTGAGGGAAAGCGTAAGGTTTTCTTGCCGGGTCAAGACAGCGCCGCTCACACGAAAGTTTATGCGTGACGAGCTTGAGTGACTTTGCAGAAATGCCCACATTTGCTAGTAGATTTTATCTGGGCGCGCTATCGGGATTGAGGGATCTAATTTTATGCAGGAAGCAATAACCGATTTCAGGGGCGCTTTGCGACGTCTGTATTTCGGGCAGACCACTGCTGGACGTTCCTGGCGTATCGGCTTGCTGATGTTTGATGTGGTCACGATCCTCTACTTCGTGCTTTCTGCAACGCTTCCTCAGCTGGAGAGCTATCCGCGGCTGGACTGGGCTATCGGGTTCATTCTGCTGATTGATTACGGGTTCCGCCTCACAATTGCGCTGAGGCCTGCCCGAGCGGCGCTTGACAGCACGGCCATTGCAGACCTCATTGTGATCCTGTCTTTGTTTGCTGAAGCCCTCATCGAGAACCTCGGCTTCTTGCGCGTGATCCGCATGTTGCGGTTGTTGCGCTCTTACCATGTGGTGAAAGATCTGCGGGAGACGTTCTCGTGGTTCAAAGAGCATGAAGAGATCATCAACTCAGCGATGAACCTGCTGGTCTTCGTGTTTATGGTGAGTGCGATTGTTTATGTGATTGAGGCGCACCTGAACCCGGACATCAACTCCTACATGGATGCGCTGTACTTTACCGTCACAACGCTGACGACGACTGGTTATGGCGACATCACCATGACGGATACGATGGGCCGCGGGATTACAATCGTCATCATGGTGTTTGGCGTGGCGCTGTTTTTGCGGCTGATCCAGACCATTTTCCGTCCGTCTAAAGTAAAATATGCCTGTCCTGATTGTGGCCTTAATCGTCACGATAATGACGCCGTTCACTGCAAGCATTGCGGCAATACTTTGCACATTCCCACGGAAGGGGAATGGCAGTAGGCCCTCTCGCGGTAAGCTGTAAATGACGGCATCAATTTTGAGAGTAAGACCGCCTTTGAGGCGTATGTTAGCATAAACAAAATTAATCTCGGCAATTCCTGGATTCATCCATGAGTTTCAATAGGTTTAATCCGAGAGAGCGGCAAGAAGTGGAATGGGCATGAGCCTTCTTACAAGTGCGATTACGTTTGCTACCGTGGTTATTTCCGGGCTGGTTCCCAATGCGACAATGGCAGAGGAAGCGACCTGTGGTGTGACTGCTCCCTGTGAAGTTGAGAGCGGTGAATACTATGTTGCACTTCCGGATTCTCCTGCTGATGATGAACAGATTGGCGCCATAATCTACCTGCACGGGTGGAAGGGCAAAGCTGATCGCGCCATCCAGAATAAAGCCCTTCGCAATCTTGCAAACGAGCTTGGCGTTGCTTTGATTGTGCCGCAGGGCATTGGCGGTTCCTGGTCCTATCCGGGCTCCCCAAGTCAGGATCGTGACGAGTTCAAGTTCTTTGATGAGATGCTGACAGACGTTTCTGACCGCTTCCCGATTGATCGTGAGAAGATCCTGCTCTCAGGCTTTTCCATGGGTGGTTCCATGGTTTGGAATCTGGCCTGCTACAAGGGTGAGAATTATGCTGGCTTCGCGCCGATTGCCGGTGCCTTCTGGGATCCAATCCCAGCCGCCTGCCCTTCTCCTTTAACCAACCTTTACCATACCCACGGGGTTGAAGATAAAACCGTTCCGATGGTGGGCCGAGCTATTGGTGCGAACTGGCGTCAGTCCGATGTGTTTGACAGTCTGGATGTCTGGAAGCGGCAAGCTGGTCTTTACGATACCGAGCCGACATCTATCAGTGCTGGCGAGTTGCAGTGTGATGTGTGGTCTGCCAAAGGCGAGAAACTTGAGCTTTGCCTGCATGATGGCGGACACTCCATGAAGGCCAACTGGATCCGGCGTGCATGGCTCGATCTTGCCAACACAAAGCATTGGTAAAACCCACAGGTCCATCACGGTAGAATCTTCAAATTTCACGGGCCATCACGATACTGTGTGATTTTTCAGATTGTTGTGGTGGGCCTTTTCTGAGTGCTCTAACGTCTCTCCAAAATCTGCTGGATTGCTGTACATGACAGGGTCAGTCACCCTTCATTTGCGGTCAATCTTGCCTCAAAACCAATGGATTAGACGGTTTGAATTCTCTAGTAGACGGTGAACAGCACCAGTCCTCTACCACCAAAGGGCCTTTGGATGGTCTTGTGGTGCTTGACCTTTCGCGCATTCTGGCAGGCCCAACCTGCACCCAGTTGCTGGGTGACATGGGCGCTGAAATCATCAAGATTGAACACCCAACACGCGGGGATGACACCCGCAAATGGGGGCCTCCCTTCCTGAAAGGCAAAGGCGGCGCGGATACTGGCGAAAGCGCGTATTATCTCAGCTCCAACCGCAACAAACATTCTCTCGGCATCAACATGCGTTCTGAAGAAGGCGTGGAGATGCTCAAGGAGCTGGCGGCTACCGCTGACATCGTTATCGAGAATTTCAAGGTTGGTGACCTTGCCCGCAAGGGCCTCGGTTATGACGACCTGCGTGCGAAGAATGATCGCCTGATCTACTGCTCCATTACCGGTTTTGGCCAAACTGGCCCTTACTCACATAGAGCGGGCTATGATGCGCTGATTCAGGCCATGGGCGGGATCATGAGCATCACGGGCCTTCCTGAGGAGGAAGGCGGCAGCCCGACCAAGATCGGTGTTGGCATTGCTGATGTGATGTGCGGGATGTATGCCTGCAACGCCATTTTGGCAGCTCTGCACCACCGCGAGAAAAGCGGTGAAGGTCAGCACATAGACATCTCCTTGCTGGATTGTCAGGTGGCATGGCTGATCAACCAAGGCCTTTCCTATCTGACCGACGGAAACATCCCAAAACGGCTTGGCAATGCGCACCCAACCATTGTGCCTTATGAGACCTTCCCGGCCTCTGACAAGGACTTCATGGTGGCTGTTGGCAACGATGCGCAGTACCAGCGTTTCTGTGAGATTCTGGGTTGTCCTGAACTGAACACCGATCCTCGCTTTGCAACCAACGCTGACCGCGTCCGCAATCGTGCTGCACTGGTGCCTTTGCTGCGTCAGTTCACAATCAAACAAGGTGCCCAGCATTGGACGGATGAGCTTGAGGCTGTTGGCGTTCCGTGTGGTCCGGTGAATGATCTGGCTGGCGTATTCAGCGATCCGCAAATTCTACATCGTGGTATGAAGATTTCTCTGCCACACAAACAGTCTGACGATGGTCAGGTAAGCTTGATTGGTAATCCGATCAATTACAGCAAGACGCCTGTTACATACCGGAAGGCACCGCCGACCCTTGGCGAGGACAGCCTTGAAGTGCTGACCAAGTATCTACAAAAAACCAAAGAAGAAATTGACGATCTCGCTGCTCGCGGTGTCGTGTCACTGGGAGATTCATAATTATGCGCGGCGCTGATCTTATTGCTCAAAAACTGCATCAGGCTGGCAGTCAGTATGCCTTCGGGATTCCGGGTGGCGAAGTGCTGGCCCTTATGGATGCCCTGAACCTTGCTGGTTTGAAATTCAATCTGGTGAAGCACGAGAATGCTGGTGGCTTTATGGCTGAAGGCGCATGGCATGGCCTTGCACGCCAAGGCACGGATGCTCCTGTTGTTTTGCTGGCAACGCTTGGGCCCGGTGTGACCAACGCCGTCAACGTGATTGCCAATGCCTTTCAGGATCGCGTTCCGCTGATCTTCCTGACAGGCTGCGTAGATACTGCTGAGGCTGAGACCTATACTCATCAGGTGATGGACCATCAGCAACTGTTGCGCCCTATTGTGAAAGCCAGTTTCAAAGCAGCTCCGGGTCCGCTGAATGCCATGATGGACAAGGCAATTTCCATTGCCATGTCTGGTCAACCGGGACCAGTGCACATTGATGTGCCGATCTCCGTTGCCGAAGGTGAAAGCGACGAAACACAGAAAACACCGAACTATGGTGTTCGCGCTGCGCAGCTGCCATTTGGTGATGTGCTGGAGCAAGCGCGTGATTTGCTTGGCTCTGCTCAGCGCCCAATCGCAATTGCTGGTGTTGATGCCGTCAATGTGGATGCTGGCAATGAGATTGAGTCGTTCTGTGAGGCCTACCAGATTCCGTTGATCACCAGCTACAAGGGCAAGGGGCTCATTCCTGAAGGCCATAAGCTTTCGCTTGGTGGAGCAGGCTTGTCGCCCAAAGCTGACAAGAACCTGATGCCTTTGCTGGCTGATGCGGACCTTGTTGTGCTGATCGGCTATGACCCTATTGAAATGCGCGTGAACTGGCGTAATCCATGGAGCGAAGAGACTTCGGTGATTGAGCTGACGCCTGTGTTGCGCAGCCATGGCATGCACCATGTGAGCCATACACTGGAAGGCGATGTGAAGCCGACCCTGATGGCTCTGACACCAGAAGATGAAGCCGGAATTGTTCCTGAAGAGAGCGATTGGCTTCGTGACCGTATCGCGCCAGCCAAGGAAAAGCTGAAGGCCGACTTTACTGCGGAAGAAAGTGGTTGGGGCCCAGCCACTGTGTTCCACGGCCTTCGGGAAGCCCTGCCGGAGACCACTGTTGCAACTGCGGACAGTGGTGCGCACCGCATTCTGGTAAGCCAAATCTGGGAGAGCCACTACCCGCGCACAATGCTGCAGAGTTCTGCCCTTTGTACGATGGCATGTGCCTTGCCGCTTGGCATCGGGCATAAGATGGCAAAACCAGAAGACCCGGTTGTTGTGTTTGTAGGTGACGCTGGTCTGGAGATGGGTCTTGGTGATCTCGCGGTTCTGCGAGATATGCAGGTGCCGTTTATTGTCTGTGTGCTGGTCGACGAGAGCTTGTCTCTGATTGAGCTGAAGCAGCGCGCGAACCAGAACCCTAATCTGGGCGTGGACTTCTCTGCGACCAACTTCCCTGCACTTGCTGACGCTTATGGCGGGCATGGTGTTTGGGTGGATGATGCTGAGAGCCTTAAGAAAGAAGCGAAGACAGCACTGGAGCGCGATACCTTCACTGTTCTTGCTTGCCGTATTGACCGCAGAGCCTACGACGGAAAACTATAGAGGCATTCGCCTTTTCGAGTGTGTCGCGGGAAAGGTGACACACTCTTTTTTGATTTCTAAAGAGTGCCTCAGGTGTTGCCTGTGGCACGGTCTGCAATGCGCTGGAAGATCACATCCAGTTCCTCGCTCAGTGAGACCAGATCCTCAGAGGCGGTGGCTCGGTAAGGCTGGAAGACAAAGCTCGGTGTTTTCCATGACAGCGTTGCTGTGCCATCCGGACTTGCCGTCAGATAGAAGCGAACTGGCGCCTCAATACCTGCCTGCACACTTGCTGCCAGCATACGGCGCGCAAAGTCATTGCGGAACACACCAATCACGTAGTTGCCCGGGATCTCGAAGCCGTTTGCTTTAGCACCCCGGGAGGCACTTGCCATGCTGACGAGCAGCATGTCTTCTTCGCGAATGGCTTTTTTCAGAGAGTCCAGCAGCTCATCAATCGCCATGGTGGTTTCGATAACCCGCCAGCCATTGCGTGGAAGCACCTTGCCCTGCTGCGCTTGCTCTGTGGTGATTTGAGCCTGGGATGGTTGAAAAGCGGCCATAACGAACATCAATGTTCCAACAAAGCCGAGCATCCCCGTAAGGAGTTTCATGGTTCAATCCTTTTCGTAATGAAATGAGTTTAAAAGCGGGAGTTGAACAGGCTGTTGTTCAAGCTCCCTTGATTTTAATTGGCCAAGTTTTAGTCGTATCCGGCAACTGGCTTCTATTTTGCGGTAACAGGTGCAGGATCCAT
>NZ_LCWX01000071.1:110594-117708 GCF_001431305.1 Pseudovibrio sp. POLY-S9 | reverse complement strand
GGGGAGCCACAACCATCCATGTATGGAGCCGGAGGTTATGCCCCCGAGATACGCTCCGATGTTGCATCCGTAAGCAAGGCGCGCGCCGTAGCCGAGCAAGAGGCCTCCGACCACTGCAGTTCCAGCATCTCTGAGATTAATTTTTTTCACCGGATTGAACTTTCCGGCCAACCCAGCTGCAATCAGAGCCCCGAGCACAATGCCGAAATTCATGACGGATGTGGAATCGGCGAAGACAGATCTTTTGATCGCCCCAACCTGCCATTGCCAGTAAGGCCAGGTCTCTACCGGGATACCAATGGCATAGAAAAACTTTGCGCCCCAGAGTGCGAAGCCGGATGTCACGCCCCATGGGCGCTGCAACACAATGAACGTAAGAACGCAAACCAACGCCAACATCAACGCACCCAGAACATAGCCCCATTGGCCCTGAAAAAACCCGGTGGTTTTGCGGGATTTCTCTAGTTCACCCCATTGTTTTTTCTCGATAAACACCGAGAATATCGCAAAGGCGACAATTGGTACAATGGTGATTAGTAGCGCAGGGACGACCCCATAGCCACGCACAAGCGAAAATGCCGGTAATCTTGGAAGAGAATTCCAGAATGAAAGATGCGCTGTTGCAATTACGCTGCCCAAAATGAAGAAGGCAAGGGTGATCACCATGCGTGATGAGCCGCCTCCGACAGTGAACAAAGTGCCCGATCCACACCCTCCGCCAAGCTGCATTCCGATGCCAAAAATAAAGGCTCCGACAGCTGCTCCAACACCGAATGGAAACACAAAGCCACCGGTGCGGATGCCAATGTCTGGCCCGTATTGGAGGAGTGGGAAACTTATTAAACAAACCAATGAGATAAGCAGGAATTGAGCACGAAGGCCCTGCCCTCTTCGCTGGGTGACAATACGGCGCCACGCTGCCGTAAATCCGAAGCTCGTATGGTACAGCGCAACGCCTGCCAGAGCACCGATCAAAGCACCGCCAAAAACGCGCCAGCCGTTGTTCTGGAGTCCCAATAGAGCAACACCGGCCAACGCGACCAGCGCTCCGATGACGATCACAGATTGCGGTGATTGAATCTGTTGATCGATTTTTGTTTGTTGATAGCTACTCGTATTCGCCATGAATTCGCCACGTACTTAGTCTCAATTGGAGTAAGGACATTACACAGTGGGGACTAACTAGAAAATCAAGAAGCAGTGAACACTATTTCATCCGACAAACAGAAGATTATCACAAGGTAATAAATACTGGTATAATGGAACTTAATATCTAAAATCTTACTTATTATCACTATTAATAATAGTAGATTTTTACAAGTAAGCTTCTATTTGACGCATATTTTTTCTTAGTGAATAGAATAGTGTTTTCTATTTCTTCATGAGGTTGAACTATATTTTCTACATAAACAAAGCTTGCTGATATTAAACACCATTTTGTGTGTTGAACGTCATCGCCAGTTTTGAAAGGGTTCTGATCAACAGATTTCCTGGCAGACCTGTGTCGTTAGTAATGTAAACCCAATGGCTTATCTCATAAGCGATTGCACATTGCACGAAATACCGGTCGCCTCAACCACGGGTCGCATCCATGCGCATTGATGACCAGTTCGAATACACGGTAACACTCTCCGATAAGAGTGCATTAACACACTGGAACAACACTATTCTTGCGTTTTTGGCACATAGTGCTGCAACGCCGGAGCATCTTGCGAAAACACTGGAGGCCGATCCAGACTTCGCTCTGGCTCAAGCCGCGCGTGGCCTGTTCTGCCTACTGCTTGGCAGACGTGAAATGACAGCAACTGCTTTTGAAGCTTATGCAATTGCTGATAAATGCCGCAGAGATACACAGATTACGGACCGTGAAGAAGCTGTTGTTGAAGCTTTGAATGACTGGCTTCAGGGTACGCCGACCAAGTCTGCTGATCGCCTTGACGAACTGCTTCTGAAATACCCACGCGATGCATTCCTTCTGAAGCTCGTCCACGCTATTCGCTTTGTTCTTGGCCAGCCATCCCGCATGCGCTCCTCGATTGAAGGTGTGATCTCGTCTTATGAAGACGACCATATCGCAAAAGGCTATGTACACGGTTGTTACTCCTTTGCGCTGGAAGAGACTGGTGATTTTGACCGGGCTGAACGGATCGGCAAAGAAGCCGTTGCATTTCAACATGATGATGCCTGGGGCCTGCATGCAGTTGCCCACGTGCTGGACATGACTGGCCAGACCGAAGAAGGTATCAAATGGCTTGATGATCAGCCAAAGGCTTGGGAACACTGCAACAACTTTGGCTATCATGTTTGGTGGCACCTTGCGCTGCTGCACCTTGATCGTGGCAATGTTGAGCGTGTTTTCGAGCTCTATGACCAAAAGTTCCGTAAAGATCACACAGACGATTATCGCGATATCTCCAATGCAGCTTCCATGCTGGTTCGCCTTGAGCTTGAGGGCATCAAGGTTGGTAACCGCTGGGAAGAACTGGCAAGCATCAGCGAAAAGCGCATCGACGATTCCTGTAATGTTTTCGCAGACTTGCACTACATGCTTGCTCTGCTGGGAGACAACCGTCGTCAGTCCTCTGACCGCCTGTTGACTCGAATGCGTACATTTGGCGAACAAGACACCAACGAGATGGGTCTCGTAACCAAAACAACTGGTTCTCCAACAGCATCTGGCTTGATGCAGTTCAAGAACGGCAATTACTTCAGCGCTTACCACCACCTCGCAGAAGCACGCCCGCTGCTGCGTACCGTTGGTGGCAGTCATGCTCAGCGTGATGTATTTGAACGCCTCACAATTGAAGCCGCTTTGCGCGCTGGCCTTTGTCAGGAAGCAAAACGGATGATTGATGAGCGCACACGCTTGAGAGGCGGATCAGACACCTATGGTGAAACCCGCATGGCTCAAGCAACCCGCATGACGGAAGCCACCGACCTCATGCAAAGTGAACACCTACGATTCCGTATGGGATAAATGGAGGTGCAGCTTCGGGGGATTTCGGAGCTGCATTTCATCATCTATAGTTTTTAGTTTCAGAGACATCGTGAACCAGCACAGTATACCGCCGACCCCTATGAAAACGGCCAGCCGACCAAGAGATCCACGCCTCGATTTTTTTCGAGGGATCGCAATGTTCATCATCTTCATAGCCCACCTTCCTGCAAACGGGTGGGCTCTTTGGATTCCGGCGCGTTTCGGGTTCTCCGATGCAACCGAGATATTTGTGTTTTGCTCTGGCATGGCCTCCGCAATTGCCTTCGGGCGCGTCTTTGAACTGCATGGTCTGGTCATGGGCAGCGCGCGTGTTCTTTATCGCGTCTGGCAAGTCTATTGGGCCCATATCTGCCTGTTCCTCGCCGTTGCGGGCATGCTTGCCTTCCTGCAAATCAACGGCTGGACCAGCGACGACTATGTCGGGAAGCTGAACCTTTGGCACTTCTTCGAGGATCCGATCTTCCAGCTGCCAGGTTTGCTGACCCTTACCTATGTGCCGAACTACTTCGATATTCTGCCAATGTATCTGGTGATCCTTGCGATGTTGCCGGTGATCATGATTGCATATTACAAGGCCGGACGAGGTGCGGTTGCAGCAATCATCATTGCATTTTGGCTGATCGCAACCTTCCGACTGGTGGATTTCCCTGCTGAGCCATGGTCCGATCGTCGTTGGTTCTTCAATCCGTTTGCATGGCAGTTGCTGTTCTTTACCGGATTTGCCTTCATCAAGGGCTGGATTCCGGCTCCTCCAGTCAAGAAACGTCTCTTGTTCCTGAGTGCCTCGATTATCATTCTTACGATTCCGTTTGCTTACTTCCGCATTCTCAACGAGGTGCCTGAGCTCCGTAGAATTGCAAATGATATCAGCGACCTCACCGTAAAATCCGAGATGGGTCTCCTGCGCTACATCCACTTCCTAGCCCTTGCTTATGTGGCGTGGGTAGCTGTTGGAGAAGGCGGGCAACGGCTGCTCATGGGCGGTTTTGGCGGCAAAGTTGTCCGGGTCATCAAAAAGGTAGGCCAACAGTCTCTCGCTGTTTTCCTTGCGAGCCTCATTCTTGCGCAGGGCATTGCAATCTTCCGGGATGAGCTCGGTTTGAAAGGCACGGTCACAGGTGGAATCATGGCAAACTTGCTTGGTTTTGCAGGCTTAATTACCGTCGCCTATACTGTGGCGTGGTTTAAAGGTGAGCCATGGAGAAAGCCAAAGGAAAAGCCAGCTTCCTAAAGCAGTTCGCATTTAAGTTGAAACACCTGAACTGCTTTAGTCTTTGTTTTTGCGTATCTTTATCCGAAAATCGGCTTCCACTTTTCGGAGATACGCTGTAGCTTTGCCAGTTCAATAGAAACCCAGAAATCAGAAAGCCGGTTGCGTGCCATTTACGCAACCGGCTTTTTCCTGGAAACCTGATGGCTCTCACCACCTTCAGCTTATTCTTTTATCGCGTGGCCGCAGCTCGGTTTGCCTTGGCAAGTTCCAACTCTACACGGCGCTGCTCTTTATTGAGGCCTTGCAGTTCAAGCGGCGTTTTCTTTTCTTCAGGCAACACCCAAAGTCCGGAGTGTTTAAAGTACATACCGAGCGCTGGTTTTGAGGTGATCATTGCAAACGGTATTGTTAGCAATGGTCCAAGGATTACCGGAAGCAGAAGCCACGTATCTGCAAAGGTATAATCCATCATCCAAATCACACCGCAAAGGCCGAAAAGAGTTTGGGGCCAGAACTTCTTCACTGCCAAAAGGAACAGAATACCATGGGGTTGTCTTTCCTGCCCTCCCCATTGCGTTTTTCGTCCTGCGAACAGTTGTGCAATAAAGATGCTGTGCGCAATTGCCATGACTGGTGCTAGCAACATGGAATAGACCAGTTCGAAGAATGCACTGACAAACACCGAGAAAGAGCCGCCATAATCCCGGCGTTCGTTCCGAACTGTCAGGACATGGGCAAGTGTCGCAAGTTTGGGTGCAAAGACCATACTCATGATGGCCACAATCAGGATCGTGCCGTAAAACGGATCGAATGTTATCGTCTCGGGCGCGGAAACAGATGCGGTTAAAATCGCCATTGCGATAAAAACGAGCCATGCCGGAGAGCCAGCAAACATGAGGATTGCAAGGCCAAGTTGGATTCGTCCCAACAGCTTAAACCCGGGCTCTCTGAGCAACTTAAAGTACTGAAGGTTTCCGTGACACCAGCGCAGATCTCTGCGGATAAACTCGATCAAATGAGGTGGGTTTTCTTCATAGCTGCCACCTTCTACCGGCCATACGCGCACTTCATAGCCCGCGTCTGCCATCATCGCAGCTTCAACCTGATCATGACTGAGGATCGGGCCGCTCAATGCGTCATTTCCTGGCAGAGGCTCAAGCATGCAGAATTGCGTGAAGGGCTTTATGCGAAAAACCGCATTATGTCCCCAATACGGACCTGACGAGCCTTGCCACCACGCTGCGCCAAGTGTGTAGGAGCGCATTCCCAAGCGCATGCCCCACTGGAAAACACGGGTGAAGAACGAGTTGGTTGAAAGTCCCAGAACAAGTGTTTGCAAAATACCCAGACGCGGATTTGCATTCATTTTGCTTACAAGGTGGCATAAAGATTCTGCTGAGAGGAAGCTATCAGCGTCCAGCGTGATCGCATATTCATGCCGTGTCCCCCAGTTGCGGCAGAAATCTTCGACATTTCCTGCTTTGAAGCCGGTATTCTTTTCACGTCTACGATAAAGCACTTCAATCCGATTTTGCCATCGTGCCCGCAGTAGGGAGAACTCCCGCATTTCTTGCCGGATATGCTCAGGATCATTGCTGTCACTCAGGATGTAGAGAGAGAAGCCGTTGAGTTTTTCCAGACGATCCAGATCTTGAAGCATCGCTTCCAGCTTGGCAGCCACTTCAGGCGAGTCTTCGTTTCGCACGCAGGAAAGCAAGGCGGTTTGCTTGTTCTGCAAGGGCTTTTTTAGGTCAAGTGTACCCAGAGGCGTGCCAGCGTATACCTGAGCGGTGGAATTTGAAGAAAACCTCATGAGCATCAAGCCAATGACAGCATGCCAGAAGCCGATGACAAGCCATGGTAAGGTTACCAGAAATGCGAGAAGCATCACGACTTTTGAAAGGGCAAAGCCGTTGAGGAACAGTGTGAGTGACATGATGGTGGTCAACACTGCCAATGAGGTTAGAACGAGCCCTCCAAAGATCAGTCTGCGCCTGAATAAGCGCTTATTTTCCTGATGCTTGTCGATGATGTTGGTGGAGAGCAGCTGGTCAACAAGACTAGTGCGGGCGTTCTCTTCAGGAACCCGTGATTGTTTTGTCATGTCCTACCCAAATTATTATTGTTTTTAGAGGCACCTACATTTCTGCTAGTTTCCTTTGTTCACGTTTCCCTAGAGTATATTTGTGAAAACTTAGCGATCCGGGGAGCGCGTTTCTTGTCTGAGTTAGCCAGAGCGCTTTGGTACACTGCGCCTCAAACCATTGAAATAAGAGAGGAAAAACTCTCTAAATCATCTGATAACCGTGTTTACTTAAAAACTCATGCTTCCGCGATCAGCCGAGGTACGGAGGCCATTGTCTATCGTGGCGATGTGCCAGTGAGCGAGCGAGAGCGGATGATCGCTCCGTTTCAGGAAGGGACCTTTCCGTTTCCTGTTAAATACGGCTACGCAAACGTTTCTGAAGTGATTGAAACAAAAGATGATTTAAAAGCGGGTCAGCGCGTTTTTTCTCTTTTTCCGCACCAAAGCAACTTTCTGCTCCCCGCAGATGCGCTCTATCTTATCCCTTCTGATTTACCGAGCACCCGCGCCACTCTGGCAGCAAACATGGAAACAGCGCTGAACATCATGTGGGATGCAGCTATTCTGCCATGTTCCAATGTTGCCGTGGTTGGTGCTGGCACTGTTGGCTCACTGGTTGGCTATCTTTGCGCTCGCATCGCAGGTGCGCACGTGACTATGATTGACGTCAACCCGAAGCGGCAGGACATTGCAGACGAGTTTTCCTGCGCATTTTCATTGCCAGAGGTTGCTCCCGAAAATCAAGATGTTGTCGTGCATTGTAGCGCCTCTGAGGCTGGCTTGAACACAGCGATCCGAATTGCAGGGAGAGAAGCCA
>NZ_LCWX01000071.1:83100-110504 GCF_001431305.1 Pseudovibrio sp. POLY-S9 | reverse complement strand
GAATTGTGGAGGCGTCCTGGTATGGCTCGCGCCCTTCCGGCCTTGTTCTTGGCGGGAGTTTTCACAGTCAGCGCCTCAGTCTTATCTCGTCTCAAGTCGGTCAGGTTGCCCCTATCATGAGGCCACGCTGGACGCACCGCAGGCGAATGGAGGCGGCAATCTCTCTTCTGAAAGATGACGTACTCGATACTTTGCTCGCGCCTCCCATCGAATTTGAAAAAGCGCCGAAGGATTTGAAAGACGTTCTTTCAGGCAAGAAAGATACTTTATGCCAACCCATTGTTTACACTTAATTTTATGAGGATTTTGAGATGTATTCAGTCGAAATCAGCAATCACATTATGATCGCGCACAGCCTGAAGGGAGAGGTGTTTGGTCCTGCCTCTCAGCTTCATGGCCTTACTGCACACGTTCACGTCGCTATTTTTGCAGAGGAACTGGATGAGAACGGGATTGTCATCGACATTGGCAATGCGCTTGATGTACTGGCAGAAATCCTGCATCCGTTCAACTACAAGAATCTTGATGACCTTCCTCAGTTCAAGGGGCGGAACACCACGGTCGATTTTCTCTGTAGCTACATTTACCAGCGCGTGTGCGATGCTGCTTATCTACATAAACTGGGCCGCGAACCGAGCGAACTTAGCAAGGTACGCGTTTCAATTTCTGAGAACCCTAATGCGCGTGCGTCTTATGAGGCGCCGTTGACTGCATCCGAGGCTCATGAGTAACTTACATCCTTCTTTAGGCCAGACAGCAGAAGCACCTGCCAGATCTTGCTATTTTGTCTTTCCGGGTGATCTGAATACGCCCACAGGTGGTTATCGATATGATCGTGAGATCATTCGGGGTCTGCAGAAACACGGCTGGAATGTTTCACTCATTAGCCTTGAAGGCACCTACCCGGTCCCATCTGATGCTGACAAAAAGCTGGCGCTTGAAGTCATTGTAGAAATAGAGCCCCCAGCTTTGATCATCGTGGATGGTTTGGTGCTTGGGGCTTCATCTGATCTGGCGCAGAGTATCGCTGAGCGTTCCAATCTCATTGCGCTGGTTCATCACCCACTGTTTCTGGAAAGTGGGATTGCCCCTGAGCTGGCAAAGGTGCTCCGCGCGGCTGAGACGAAAGCACTCACGTTTGCAAAGCATGTGATTGTGACCAGTCCTTCGACACAAAAGACGCTTATCTCTCAAATGGGCGTTCCAGCGGAAAAGATCAGTATTGTTCTGCCCGGTATTGATCGGCCAACTGGCTCGGAGAGCGCTGCAACCTCGAACGATACTCTGGCAGCCCCAAAGTTGCTTTGTGTTGGGTCGTTGGTACCGCGAAAAGGGCAATTGCATTTAGTTGAAGCGCTGGGGCAATTGAAGCAATTGGACTGGCATCTGGATCTCATTGGAGAAACGCGGTTTGATCCAGAATATGCGAGCCAAGTGCGATCTCAAATCAAAAAGCATGACCTCACAGAGCGTATTCGCGTTCATGGAGGTATTCCCAAAGCTGAACTAACGGGTTTCTATCAATCAGCCGACCTCTTTGTGCTCCCAACATACTATGAGGGATACGGGATGGCTTTTGCGGAGGCTATGAGTTTTGGGCTCCCGATTATTGCAAGTGGCGAAGGCGCTGTCGCATCGACGGTTCCGCCTACAGCTGGCTTTCATGTTGGTGCGGGCGATCCTCTAGCTTTGGGCAAGGCCATCGAAACACTTCTTCAAAACAAAGAGTTACGCTCTCAACTTTCAACTGGGGCCCTTGCTGCTGCTCGTGCATTGCCAGATTGGAATGACAGCGCAAAGGCCTTTGCTTGCACACTGGAGGCTCACAGGTGAGTGGATTTTCCTCTGAATGGCTCTCATTACGTCGTAAAGCAGACCGGCGTGCGCGCAACAAAGACGTCATGAAAAAGTTTTGTAGCTGGTTGGTCGAGCATGCTCCCAAGAGTGGCCCGCTCCGGCTCATAGATGTGGGCGCTGGAACCGGTTCCTTTCTGCAGGATTTGGCCGAACATATTGAGTCAAACAGGGAGCAAGTGTGGTTACTGATCGATAACGACCCTGAACTTCTCAAAGTTGCAAAACGCATCTCTCCTCCCTTGCCTCATACCAGAACGAAAACAGATGTTTGCGAACTGACTGATGCCGGGTCACTGGATATTCTGGAAGGGCATCATGGGGTTGTTACCTCGGCCTTTCTGGATCTTGTGAGTGCAAACTGGCTGGATAGCTTTGTTGCCCGTATGCGTCAGCTGAAACTCCCGTTTCTTGCAGGGCTTTCGTACAACGGTATCCTACTGAGCAAACCACACCACCCGACAGATCGGCTTATTCAGCGCGCATTCAATCAGCATCAAGCAACGGACAAAGGGTTTGGGTCTGCATTAGGGCCGCTTGGTGGATTTCATGCTCGTGAGCGATTGCTTAAGGCGGGTTACACCTGCTTTACCGGACGTTCTGACTGGGTGTGCGCACCTGAAGACGATGCTTTGCAGCTGGAGCTGATTAAGGGGTGGGCCCAAGCGGCACGCGAAGTTGGGGTATCAGATACAATCGTGGATGATTGGTTGGAATTTCGTTTAGCAGCACTTGGCAAAGGTAAATCACAACTGCAGGTCGGGCATGTTGATATTGTTGGCCTTCCGCCTCAATAAGGCTATGAAGACCTATGCTTCCAGCGCTCAAAATTAGAGGCCTATGTTCTTCAAGATCAATGCTTGTGTGAGCATGAAGAGGCGTGGGCAGCGGATTTCCTGTTTGTTGTAGAGCTCTCTTAGCTCCTGGAATGACAGCTCGACAACTTCAATATCTTCGTCTTCATCCAGATCGCGCCCTTCAATATTCAGGTCGCCGGATGTGTACTCGGCGAGGAAGAAATGCGCCCGCTCTGCAAGACGTGCAGGGTTGATGAAGACATTCGCGACCTTGGTGAGATTGGTGAGTTGGCACCCAAGCTCTTCCTGAGCTTCGCGTATACATGCTTCTTCTATGGACAGATCGCTGATCTCGATTCCGCCAGCGCATGCCTCCAGGATAATCTCTTCCTCCATAATGTAGGGCGCGACTCGGAGTTGCTTAACGATCAGGACTGTTTTCGCTTGAGGGTCATAAGCCAGCACAGCAATTGAATCGCCGTAAACCCATACCGGATCTGTCGTGATGTGCTCGCGTCCATCTTCGTGAACAACACGCACTTCGACTTCCTCAATCCGCCCTTTAGCTTCCCAAAGGGTCGTGCGTCTGATGAGCTCTGGCATGCGTGTGTCCTTATTCGGAAATTCACGCAAATTTATACGGGCACTTGCCAGTGAAAGGAAATGCTTTTCAACCCTTTGGAAAAGTTAATTGTTCAGGCTCAGATCTGCCAGCATATCAACACCCAAAGGATGCCAAGTGACATTGGGGCGGATAGCCTGTGCGAGATAATCAATCGCAGGCAACTGAAGACCTCTTGGTCCTGATCCGATGATGAGCGGAGCGATCATCAAGTGAAGACGATCGATCATTTTCAGCTCGATAAAGCGAGACAGCGTCCAAGCACCGCCTTCAACGAGGATGCATCGAAACTCTCGCAGTAAATGCCGGATTTCAGCACAGGACAAACGGCCTTTTGCATTTGGCTGTAGCTGAAAGCATTCCACTCCATCAGGATAACGCGCATGGGCATCTGTTCGCGTAATCACAATGCGGCGGGCATTTGTATCCTGCAGGAGTGTACTGTCGCGAGGCATACGGCCATAAGGGTCGATGACAATGCGTGCCGGGTGACGTCCACTGACATGCCTGACAGTGAGCTGAGGGTTGTCCGCAACCGCAGTTCCCACTCCCACTACGACAGCATCACAAATTGCCCGGAGCCGGTGAAGATGGATCAATGCTTCAGAACAACTCACATAATTGGAGTCTCCGGTGACCGTTGCAATGCGGCCATCAACTGACTGTCCAAGCTGACCAATAACAAATTGCTTTTGCGCCATGCAAAGAGGTGCGAACACACTGCCATAGCCTTGCAGGTCTGGTGCACGCCTCTCCACCGACGCTGCTAAGACCTCCTGCCATTCATCAGGAGACAAATATCCCGAGGACTGTTCTAGCGGCTTTTCGCAGGTCAACTGAGAATTATTCGGATGATCTTGTTGATGTATTGGTGTTGTGTGGCCCCTGTCCATCAAGCCCCCTTGTTTTACCGAGTTCACAGCTCACCTCACCTAAGGTTAGCCTAGTGGTAACGAACCTTGATTAATCTGTCGATCAGGAGATTGCAGGGGCTCTTCAGGAACCTCTGGGATTATCAGGAGAATAGAGCATGGCCTATAAAGTTGCCGGGTATTCAGCCATGGCGAAGACGTATCACTGGATCGTCGCCATTCTGGTCTTAATCATGGTTCCCATGGGACTGGTGATGACGGATCTGGGGCCTGGAGCCCTTCAGAATACGCTCTACTTCTATCACAAGAGCATCGGTATCCTGCTCTTCCTGCTCGTGGTTTTGCGCCTTCTTCAGCATTGGATTACGCCTGCTCCACCGCCGCCAGCCTCTCTTTCACCAGCTCTGCGGATCGTCTCACGTTCAGTACACGGGTTGCTCTATCTCGTGCTGATCGTAAATCCGATATTAGGCTGGGTGGGCCTCTCCCTTTACGGAGCACCAATGCCATTTTTTGGCTTGTTTGATCTGCCGAGTATCGTTTCGCAAAATCGTCCAGTTTCAGAAAGCGTTCTGGATTTCCATGCAACTGTTGGTGTTGTGTTTGCATGGCTGATCACGCTGCACATTTTAGGCGCGCTCTATCACTGGCTCATCGCTAAAGATGGGATTATCGAGCGGATGACAACGGCGCCTTACCAGAAGCCTAAAGATTAGTTTGGCAGTGTTGCGTATTTTTCACGCAAGCCTTTAAGGTCTTCAAGACCTCATCAATCGACGCACATAAAATGCCGTCGGATGGCTTTGGGCGCTTAAGCATCGCAACTGGCATCTGTAGCTCACGAGCGGCTCTGATTTTGCCGTAGGATGCTGATCCGCCGCTGTTTTTGCTGATGAGCCAGTCTACTTGCAGCACCTTAAAAAGCTCGGATTCTTCGGACCAGCTCTCATTTGGCAATCCTTCAATGTACTCCGCGTTTTGAAGCACTTCACTCCCACTCGGGCGATTTAAGGTACGGATTACA
Organism: Pseudovibrio sp. POLY-S9; assembly: GCF_001431305.1. Taxonomy (NCBI): domain Bacteria; kingdom Pseudomonadati; phylum Pseudomonadota; class Alphaproteobacteria; order Hyphomicrobiales; family Stappiaceae; genus Pseudovibrio; species Pseudovibrio sp. POLY-S9. Next base: position 105,335 of record NZ_LCWX01000071.1, on the reverse strand, counting down.
AATGTAAGGTCCGGGCGTTGTTTCAGCGGTGCAGCAATCTTGGCACTGGCAGCAAAAAAGACCTTCGCTCTGGGTGGAATCAGATTCAGTGCTGCTTCTACGTTATCTGCAGAATACCAAATATCATCATTGGCTTGCTCCCAAGCGGCTCGTTCAAACCGGAGCAACGGAATCGCGAGGTGCCTTGTTGCTTTGGCCGCATTACAGGACATTTGAGCAGCATACGGGTGGGTTGCATCGATAACGGCAGCAATGCCCTGAGTTTGGAGGTAGTTCGAGAGGCCATCGACACCACCAAAGCCTCCGGTACGTGTCATCACCGCAAGGTCTGCTGGGTTTTTGGTTACTCCAGCGAGTGAAGCAATGACTTTGAATTCGGCATTCACAGCCAGTGCAGCAATCAGCTTTCTAACTTCTCGTGTACCTGCGAGCACAAGGATTTTGGGCTTCTCTGGCATCAAAACTGCTCCAGTTTTGCAGGCTCTTCAGCCGGGACATGACCCAATACCTGACCTTGCCGATCCACCACGATAATCTCAACGCTAACAGCAGCCCCACGAAGGATGCTTAAGGCCGCACGTTGGGCTCCCTGCGCAACGACCTCGCCCATACGAATATTTTCTGCAGCAGCTCTTTGAGTAACATAAGAGACTAGATTTGCCTCTCTTGTTTCCGCGAGAAGTTCTTTCGAAGCTCCGGCATGATCCAATACATCTGCCAGTGCATCAAAATCGACTGCTGAGCGAGCCGAATGCAGGTCCATAGCCCCTTGTGCAAGCTTCGTCAGCTTGGCGATTCCACCAGAGATGGTTAGCTTCCGAACAGGGTGCGCACGCAGATATTTGAGCAGGCCACCCGCGAAATCTCCCATATCAAGATAAGCCTGCTCGGATAAATCTGGATAGTGGGCACGCAACACATCTTCTGAGGTTGCTCCTGTTGCAGCTGCGACATGGGCTAAGCCCGTGGCACGCGCAACGTCTACACCACGATGAATGGATGCTATCCAGGCAGCACACGAAAATGGCCGGACAATACCTGTTGTGCCGAGGACAGAGAGGCCCCCGATGATACCAAGCCGCGGGTTCATGGTCTTTTGAGCCAGCTCTTCACCGTTTTGGATGGATATCTCAACATCTACAGCAAGAGTTACGCCGTACTCATCTGCCACTTGTTGCAGCTCACGGGTCATCATTTGGCGAGGCACGGGATTAATGGCAGGCTCACCAACCGGGATCGGCAGCCCGGGTTTCGTAACCGTTCCAACGCCAGGACCAGCGAGAAAGCGAATTCCGGTAACCTTTGGGTTGAAAGTCACTCTGGCCTGAATAAGCGCTCCGTGGGTTACATCAGGGTCATCACCAGCATCCTTGATGATGGCAGCTGATGCAGAATTTTCAGTCAGTTTTTCGAAGGCGAGTGCGAAGGATGGCGTATCACCACGAGGCAAGGTGATGCTGATCGGATCCGGAAAATCTCCAGACAGCAAAGCTGTATACGCTGCCTTTACCGCAGCGGTTGCACAGGCGCCTGTTGTCCAGCCTGTTCTCAGTTTTTTTTGCCCAGTTCCAGCCATCCGGCGACTATACAGATTTAGCGAGATATACCAAGCAGAAGGCTTTGGACTTCCAATTGGTTTCCAATTAAATTGCTACGCAAAATCACATAAATCATGAGAACCACTTGTTTGATATCTCCCTCCCCCACTTTGAATTTCCGGTGCTTGAAGCTGGATGGGTTTGGCTTGCTGGTGCCGGCCCCGGAGACCCTGGTCTGCTGAGCCTGCATGCCTTGAATGGCTTGCGACAAGCGGATGTCATTGTCTATGACGCATTGGTGGATGAACGCATTCTTCAATTTGCGGCTGAAGGTGCTGAAATCATTTATGCTGGCAAGCGCGGTGGCAAACCTTCCCCCAAGCAGTCCAGTATTTCGATCAAGCTGGTGGAGCTTGCAAAATCCGGTAAGCGTGTCATGCGCCTCAAAGGTGGAGATCCGTTTGTATTTGGCCGCGGTGGGGAGGAAGCTCTTGCGCTGGTGGATGCTGGCGTTCCCTTCCGTATCATCCCGGGTATCACAGCTGGCGTTGGCGGGCTGGCATATGCTGGAATTCCATCTACTCACCGAGGGATTAATCAAGCAGTTACGTTCCTCACAGGTCATGACCAGAATGGGGTTGCGCCTGATGAACTTGACTGGGATGCTCTTGCCAAAGGATCACCCGTGATCGTGATGTATATGGCAATGAAGCATATTTCACTCATTACCCAGAAGCTTATGAGTGGTGGCCGACGTGCGGCTGAACCTGTTGCTGTCATCTGCAATGCCACTCAGCAGAACCAACAAGTGCTGGAAACAACGCTTGCTTCTTGTGCTGAGGATATTGAAAGTAGTGGCCTTAAGCCACCTGCGATTGTTGTCGTTGGTGATGTGGTGAATTTGCGTGAGCAACTGAACTGGATTGAGCCAGTTTTTGCGCGCACCTCGCAAACCTCTCAATTGAAAGAAGAGCCTGCCCTATGACCATTGCGAAGGGTTTCGTTATTGCAGCGCCATCTTCCGGGTCTGGCAAAACAACGATTACACTGGCGCTGTTGCGTGCTCTTCGTGATACCGGGCTTCGTATTGCCTCCGGCAAATCAGGACCAGATTACATTGATCCGGCTTTTCATAGCGCGGCTTCCGGGCGGCCATGCCTGAACTATGACGCTTGGGCGATGTCTTTGGCGCAACTTTCACTCAACGCCACGGAGCAGGAAAAACACACCGACGTTGTGGTTGTTGAAGGAGCTATGGGTCTCTTTGACGGTGCAGCTGATGGCTCTGGCTCTGTTGCAGAATTAGCGGTTCATCTGGGTCTGCCGGTTATTCTGGTGGTTGATTGCAAGTCTCAGGCTCAATCGGTCGCTGCCCTTGTCCATGGGTTTCTTACATACCATCCGCATTGCCACATCAATGGCGTCATTCTCAACCGGGTCGGGTCTCCGCGTCATGAGCGCATTTTGCGGCGTGCGCTAGAGCCTTTGGATGTCATTGTCTTAGGCGCGTTTTATCGCTCAAAGAGATTGGAGTTGCCTGAGCGCCATTTAGGGCTTGTGCAAGCCAGTGAGCGTGAGGATTTGGAAGAGTTCCTAAATGCAGCTGGTGAGGTGGCTGCTGAAAGTGTGGATGTGCCAGCCTTGATGCGCCTCGCGAAAGTGCTTGCTATTCCTGCCCGGGAAAACAAAGAGCTGAAAGGCATTTCTCATTTACCTCCGCTTGGGCAACATATCGCGATTGCTAAGGATATTGCCTTTGCTTTCAGTTACGAGCATCTGCTCAGTGATTGGCAGAGGCAAGGCGTTACACTTTCCTTCTTCTCTCCGTTAGCAAACGAAGGCCCATCAGAAAATGCTGATGCAATCTTCCTAAGTGGCGGATATCCGGAACTTCATGCGGGGCAGTTGTCTCAAGCAGACATCTTTAAGCGCGGAATAAAATCTGCAGCAGCTGCAGACAAGCTCATTTATGGTGAGTGTGGCGGCTACATGGTACTTGGTGAAGCGCTGACAGATAAAAGTGGGCAGTCCCACGAGATGCTTGGTTTGCTGCCGATTGAAACCAGCTTTGCGAAGAGAAAGCTGCATTTAGGCTATCGGAAACTGAAAGCAACAAAGGCCGCAACGTCTGCTGGCTTTCCTTGGATGAACCCGTTGGGTGCGCATGAGTTCCACTATTCGACGCTGACGGTCAAATCAGAAGCACCGCCGCTTTTTGATGCTCAGGATGCGGAGCATCGCGATCTGGATCCTCTGGGCCATATCAATGGGCGTGTCATGGGGTCTTTCGCGCATGTGGTGGCAGAAAGAAGCGAAGAATGGTGGTCCGCTTCTTCCTAATCTGATTGGCTACGCAGTCTCTTTTGCTTTCTTCTTTGGACGAAGAACGTGAACGTGGTTGGCATCATACAGCGCACTGTCACGAAACTCTTTCCCTGCCTTCAAGGCTGGCCCAACGAAGATGAGAGCCGTTCTTGTGATCTTGGAGGCTTTTGCTTTTTCCCGGATATCCGCCAGTGTGCCATGAATGAATGCTTCATCCGGCCAGCCAACGCGGTAGGCGATGATCACCGGACAGTCTTCACCATAGAGCGGAGCCAGTTTCCGGTAGATCTCTCCAAGGTTTCTGACACTGAGATGGATTGCCAATGTAGCGCCAGAGCGGCCCAGCGTTTCCAGATCCTCCCCCTCAGGCATGCCTGAGGACTTCATCGAGGTTCTGGTTACAATGATGCTCTGTGCGATTTCAGGGATCGTCAGCTCGGTTTTCAAGGCTGCAGCAGCCGCAGCGAATGCGGGTACACCCGGAGTTACATCGTACTCAATGCCAAGATCGTCCAATCTACGCATCTGCTCCGCAGTGGCCCCATAAATGGATGGATCGCCTGAGTGAACCCGTGCCACATCCAGATCTTTTTCGTGAGCCTTTGCAATTTCGTCGATGATTTCATCAAGGGTCATGGAAGCTGTATCCATGACCAATGCATCTTCTGGTGCGGCCTCGACAATGGCAGGCGGTACCAATGAGCCTGCGTAGAGGCAGACTTTACATTTTTCGATGAGCTTTAGCCCACGTACCGTAATCAGTTCGGGATCACCCGGCCCTGCTCCAATGAAATGAACCGTCACGCTGCTGTCTCCGTTTCTTTCTCTGGTGCATCGATCTTTTTGGCATAACCCCGTGGCGTGTAGACAAAATGCAGGGATTGGCCGTTGCCTCCCAAGCGGGTTTGACTACATCCCACAATAACCGTAGTCAGCATGTCGACATCATCGACTTGTAGATCCTTCAGCGTTGTTGTGGTGATGACCTCATTCTCTCGTCCGATGTTCGCACCGAGAATAACTGGCGTATTTTCAGGACGATGTTCCAGCAACTTCTCCCGTGCCCAAGCCAATTGCGTGCGGCGACGCTTGGAGACTGGATTATAGAACCCAATCACGAAGTCACCGATTGCTGCACCTTCCAGGCGCTGCTGAATTGTTTCCCATGGGGTGAGAAGGTCTGACAGAGAAATGGCGCAGAAGTCATGTCCCAGCGGCGCTCCGATGCGGTTGCTGAGAGCGATCATTGCGGAGATGCCCGGTGCAGATGCAACTTCAACGCGGCGAGCTGCATCGCTAACGCCGCCGTTATCCTGTGCGCGGTCTAGTAGTTCGAAGACCAGGGCTCCCATGGCATACACGCCAGAGTCTCCTGAACAGACCAGCGCAACGTTGAGGCCCTGCCCGGCTCTTTCGAGCGCAAAGCGAACGCGTTCTTCTTCTGCTCCCAGTGGGAACGCATGGCGTTGCTTGCCTCTGATCAGGGATGAGACGAGATCGAGATAGAGGCCGTAGCCGACGACTTCATCTGCCTCTGCCAACCAGCTGGAGGCTTCTGGCGTACGCCAAGCCTCTTGCCCCGGCCCAATGCCGATGACGTGCAGGCGACCTCTGGCTCTGCCGAGTTTCTCGTGTTTCACCGGAACCGGCGCTCTGGCAATAGCAACTGTGGCGTTTGCGGTTTTCTGCTTTTCCAGCACGAGTTCACCGGATGTACCAACACCAGCCAATGCAGAGCCTTCGCTCACACCATGGCATCCAACCTCTGCAAAGACGACATCAGACGGATTTTGCAGACGATCTTTGTGTTCGTTGAGCTCACTAGCCGTGAACAGGCGGAAAGGCTTGTTGTAGCGGGCAGCGAGCTTGTTCATTGCCACTTCATCGGCCTTCAGGTCGATACTCGCGAAAGCTGCTACGGCTCCCATTGAGATGTTTGCCTGTTTCAAGCCTTTTTGAAGGAGCTCATCCAGCTCTTCAAGAGAACACCCTCGGGAACAGCCAAGACCAACCACGTGAGTTTGAGGATGGAACACGAGCTTTCCGCTATGCCCATCATGAGGTCGCTCAGTTGCAACAATTTCCAGTTCGGCATCATCCGCAACAGGAAGAGTCGCCGTCTCCAACCAGTCTGCCTGACCGGAGAGTTTTACGGTGTCGCCTGCCAGCATATGCGCCATAACAGACTTGGCGTCTGATGGATTGGTGAGCGTCCAGCCTTCTGGTGGATCATCAAGCGCAACACCAAAGACAGTGTCGCCTGCGGTCGTGATCGCGGCATGACCTTGCAGGACCTCTGCAATTTCATGGGCTAAGGCATTGGCACCGCGATGTCCGCCAAGCAGCGGAACGACGCTTGAGCCATCTTCTGACACTGCAATGACAGGTGGCTCGTTTCGCTTTTCTGCCAAGACAGGCGCGAGCGCGCGGATGAGAATTCCCGCGGCACAAATACCGATGATTGGTGTTCCTGACTGAAACAAGGACCGCAGATGATCCATCGGCTCAGAGAAGGAGAGATGATAATCTACATTCGGCTTTGAACCGTTTCTTGCAAAGCCATGAATGAGACTTTCATCCAGTACAGTGGAGAGCTTCTGAGCGGTTTTCAGAGCGACCGGGCTGATCACAACGATTGCGGGTGCAACGTCCATGCCTCTTCTCCCTTATATACAATTATCATTGAAAAATACGGTGCAGTTTCATTTGGATAGTCAGCCAGGCGGGCCACGACCATTTCCGGCAGGGTCGCCCGTTCGACGTATCCCGCAGCACCAAGTAATCCCAGTTTTCCAAGCAGAGCCTTGACGCGCGGTAGATGGCGCCCGACCTTCATGATGACGAAAGCGTCGGATTGCTCAATGCGGTGTTGAAGTTGCTCATCTTCCAGCGGACCGGGAATGATTGTCAGCACTTCATTGCGCGCAGCGAGGGGCCTGCCGAGCGCAGCAGCACAGGCATTGACTGATGATACGCCCGGCACGATTTCGCAGGCGAAGTGACCGCGCAAACGCTCGTAGAGGTACATGAACGAGCCATAGAGAAATGGATCGCCCTCACACAGGACGACAACATCTTCTCCGGCTTTCAATTTCTCTGAGATCGTTTCTGCCGCCTGATCGTAGATTTCCTTTGCGGGAAAACGTTCGACCTTCATCGGCATTTCAATCGGGACTTCTGTTGTTCCCTCTTGAATATACGGTGCTGCAATTTGCCGAGCGAAACTGGACACTCCAACTGCCGCTGGGTATGCGATTGTTTTTGCAGAACAAATGAGCCGGTGAGCTTTTAGAGTCAAAAGCTCAGGATCTCCTGGTCCAAGACCAACGCCATAGAGCGTACCAGTCATGACTTTACCAAGCTCCATTGTGTTACCGGCATCAATGGACGCCAACCCGTGAGACCGCCAATGGGATCGGCTCTTGAGATTGCTATACGGCTTAGATCTCCACCGTACTTCTTCCAGCCCTCTGCCAGCACTTGCTCTCCTTCCAGAGTAACAGCATTGGCAACCAAGCGACCTCCTGATGGCAGCGCTTCAAAGCATGTTTTGAGTATACCCGCTGATGTGAGGCCACCTCCGACAAAAATCGCATTTGGCTGCGGCAAATTATCAAGTGCCTCGGGGGCTTTGCCCTCAACCAGCTGAAGCGTAGGAGTCCCGAGAGCTGCTGCATTTCCACGAATGAACACATGCCGTTTTTCCAACGGCTCAATGGCAAGAGCCTTGGTGTCCTTTGCAGCCCGCAGCCATTCGATACCGATGGATCCACTGCCAGCGCCAATGTCCCACAGGAGCTGTCCCGGAATAGGAGCAAGTTTGGCAAGCGTAACAGCCCGTACTTCCTGTTTGGTCATTTTTCCATCATGACGGAACGCAGAATCCGGCAGACCGGGCGTGCGTGACAAGACAGGCGTGTTTGGAATTGGTTTGGCTTCAATCGCAATCGTGTTCAGCTCGGCAGCTTGATCAGAATACTCTTCAGCCTCGCGGCTTATTACTTTTTCCTGCGGACCACCGAGGTGCTCAAGTATTGTCAGGGTACTTGCTCCATACCCTTCATCAGCGAGTAGATCTGCAATCTCACCTGGGGCTGCACCATTAGACGTGAGTGCGATGATGCGGGCGCCGGGATACAGGAAACCACGCAGGGTATCTAGAGGGCGGCCATGCAAGCTGAGGGTTTCGACATTTTGCAGAGGCCAGCCTAAGCGGCTTGTAGCCAGAGCGAATGCTGAGAGATGCGGGATGACCTCGATCTCCTCAGCACTGAACTGACGATGAAGTGTTGCTCCGACACCAAACCATTGCGGATCACCCGTCGCCAACACCACGGTGTTTTGACCACGGTTTGCTACAAGTTCTTCAATGCCTTTTGAAAGTGGAGATGGCCATGCTTTCATCCCACAACTGATGTTGCTTGCACCATCTTGCAAAAGTTCCAGATGCCGTGCTCCGCCATAGATGAGAGAGGCAGCTTTCAGCGCTGATTTGGCTGTTTCAGACAGGCCGTTAAAGCCATCCTCACCAATGCCGATGATTGTGAGCCAAGGTGCTGATTGACTGCTCATTTTGATGTCTCCTGCACCTTTTCTTCAGGCAAGCCTGCTGCCATTGCATTGACTGCCGCAGCTGCAATTGCAGAGCCACCTCTGCGTCCCTGAAGTGTTAGAAACGGTATGCTAAGTGAACTTGTCGCCAGCGCTTGCTTGGATTCTGCGGCTCCCACGAACCCAACGGGGAAGCCGAGAATAGCTGCTGGCTTTGGGGCACCATTTGCCACTATCTCAAGAAGATGAAATAGCGCCGTTGGGGCATTGCCAATGGCGATAACAGCACCTTCCAGATGCGGTCTCCAATGCTCAACAGCCGCAGCCGACCTTGTTGTGCCGAGCTGTTTTGCAAGCTCGGGCACATCTGGTTGGTTTAAAGTGCATATGACTTGATTGTCTGCTGGCAGGTATTTGCGGATGATGCCATGTGCAACCATCTCGACATCGGTCAGTACCGGGGCGCCGTTTCGCAGAGCCTCATTTGCTTTGGCAACTACATCCTCAGAATATGCCAATTCCTGCGGTATGTCAGTCATCCCACAGGAATGGATCAGGCGGACTGCAACAGGCCTCAAGTTATCTGGCAGGCACTTTAAGTCAGCCTCTGTCCGTACGATTGAAAAGGACTGCCGATAGATTTCGGCAGGATCCTTAATGTAATCGTAGGGTGCCAGAACTTCTGGATTCACGTTCTGGCCCATTCTCAGGCATCATCCTTCAACATGGATTTTGGCCCAAGCGGGTGATCTGCATGAGGATACGGATGATGATGGTGATCATGTCCGTGGTCATCACCGTGATGATGGTGGTGTCCGTGGCTGTGGTCATGGGAGTGACTATGCGCATGATCGTGAGCATCCGCGCCCTTGCTGCCACACTCTCCAGTACACGTCACATCACACAGCTTGCATTCAGCTTCATCACCCAAGCCTTCCACGTGGTGGTGATGGCTCTCCTGTGGCAAACCGATCTCAGCCTCAAACCCAAGAACCTGTTCTCTGTACTTACAAAGCTGGCAGTTCATGTTGTTTGAACCCTGAACAATCTCCGTCACACGCTCTTGCATCGTGTCGATGACCTTCGGGTGATCGTTCAGATAGCCAGCTTTGATAAACTCAACATCCGGGTGGCGTGCGGCAACTTCATCGGTGAAGTTGTAAATACGCTGTACAAGAACGCCAGTGAACAGGAAGTATGGGAACACGACGATACGCTTGTAACCAAGCTTAACAGCGTGCTCCAACCCCGGCTCAACGAGCGGGAAGGTTACGCCAGAATAGCAGGTTTCCGCCCAACCGAAGCCGAAACCTTCCCACAACATGCGGGTGATTTTGGCAACGTTGGAGTTTGCATCCGGATCTGATGCACCTCGACCAACCACCATAAGCAGGGTTTCTTCCGGCTTCACCTCAGGACCAGCTGCATCGATGGCTTCCTGAATGCGTGCGCCTGCAGCCTGTACCATGCGCGTATCGACGGCCAGTTCGCGGCCATATTCGATGGACACTTCAGGATGTTTGGCCTGATAGGTGTTGAGCACAGATGGAATATCGTTTTTAGCGTGTCCAGCAGCAAACAACATGCCTGGAACTGCAAGAATGCGGGTGCACCCCTGCTCGCGCAGATTGTCCAGGCCTGAATGGATCACTGGATTTGCGAACTCAAGGTATCCATAGTCCACTGGAAGATCCGGAAATCTCTCACGCATACCTTTTGCAAGGCGAGCAAATTCGGCGACTGCACCTTTGTTTCGACTGCCATGTCCGCAGATCATGACGCCGAGTTTTTCTTCTGTTTTTATTGTCATTATGCTGGCTCTGCTTCTGTACCATCTGGGGAGAGAGCACCATCGCTCTCAGCATTTTCCGGCGAGTTCTCTTCTGAGGAAGAGGATCGTTTTTTTGCTTTGGCAGCCAGACCAGCGATGATTGCAGCGCCGGTGACTGCGGCTACGCCAATCCAATGACTGTGGCCAGCAAGCTCACCCAAATGTCCCGCATGTGCAAAGGCAGCAGACGAGGAAAGCCCCATCACTCCTGTGAGGAGCGCGGGCTTCAAAAAATAAGACATGTTCTATCTCCAACATGCAGCGGTGCCTTCCATTGCCATTGGCAACAGGGGTTTATCGCTGTCATTTAAGGAGACGTCGCAAAGACAATAGATGGACCAACGAAATAGAACATCAGCCGCGCACCATAAGTCCGCAGCTTCACACATTATTTCGTCAGACAGCTTCGATTCTGGCCCCCGATGTGGGTCGACCGCCCCCGAAATCCATTTCAGTCCGTCACGGGACGCCGTCCATAGTTTTACGAGGAGCAAGCTAGTTGGCGACCCTGGAGATAGCAAGATGATAATTTGCGAAATTGGTCGATACCAGAGGTTTTCTTAGGTGCAAAAATACGGGTAACTTGATCGAAGTGTTTGACTTACACCTGCATCTGGCATTGCTATTATAGGCAAGGCCCTAGCCTATCACAGGGGTCGTTTTTGTGGAGAATGCGTTATGAAAAAAGAGCTTGTCCTCACCGTCGTTGCTGATGACCGCCCAGGTCTGGTTGGTGAAATCTCCAAGGTGGTTGCTGATCACAAAGCGAACTGGATCGACAGTTCCCTCTCGCGTCTGGGAGGCCAGTTTGCGGGGATTGTTCGTGTACATGTTGAAAAGGCACAGGCAGCAGATCTTTCAGCCGCTCTGACCAAGCTTGAGTCTGTGGGGCTTACCATTGGCATTCACGTTCACAATACAGGTGATGCACCAGCAGGTGCTCATGCGCTTCTTCATATTCTGGGACAAGATCAACCCGGCATGATCAGCCGTGTCTCCAGCGTGCTGGCAGATCTTCATGTGAGCATCGAAACTCTGGAGTCTCTGGTTGAACCGGGTTCCATGAGTGGTGATCTTATGTTCCGCGCAAATGCTCGCATTATTATTCCGCCACATCTGTCGCCGGCAGAAGTCTCTGAAGCATTGGAAGGTATTGCGGCTGATCTGATGATTGACGTTGAACTCAATGAAGCAGCAGTAGAAGAGGACTGATCTCTTACACGCATCACGTTGTTCTCAGATCTCTCCCGGGTAATTACGTATTTACCCTCGATCCCTACCGGGATTTACGCTAGATATGGCTGTTTGGTTCAATTCCCGGGGAAGATCTGATGCAAGACACTGTTCGGACGATTACAGCGCTTCGCGGCCATGTACTTCAATTTAGCGGCGATCCGTTCTGCGATAATCCGGCAGAGGCACTGACAGACTGGTCTGATGGGCTGGTTGTTACCGAAAACGGCAGGATTACCGCAGTTGGCGACGCGGCAGAGCTTATTAAGACGCTGCCAAGTGATGCTGTTGTTCATGATTACAGCGGCAAATTCATTCTGCCGGGCTTTGTGGATTGCCATGTCCATTATCCGCAGACAGAGGTTATTGCTTCCTACGGCGCTCAGCTGATCGAGTGGCTCAACACTTATACCTTCCCAGCTGAAGCCAAATTTGGCGATATTGACTACGCACGCCGTGCTGCCGACGTTTATTTGCAGCAAAGCTTTTCAAACGGCATCACCAGTGCTTCCGTTTACTGCACCATTCATCCTGAGTCCGTGGATGCGCTGTTTGAGCAGGCTGCGCGATACAACATGCGCATCGCTGCCGGTAAAGTCATGATGGACCGCAACGCGCCAGAAAACCTGCGTGATACGGCGCAGACAGGTTATGATCAATCCAAAGCATTGTTGGAGAAATGGCATGGGCAGGGTCGTGCGCTCTACTCCATAACTCCCCGCTTTGCACCAACTTCTACTCCTGAGCAGATGGAAGCGACCGGAGCGCTCTGGAAAGAGCATCCTGAAGCTTTGCTACAGACCCATACTTCTGAGAACCGTCAGGAACTGGAATGGGTCGGAGAGCTATATCCTGAGCATCCTGATTACGTTGGCGTTTACGAACACTTTGGCTTACTGGGAAAGGGCTGTGTGCTTGGGCATGGGATTTATCTGAATGATCGTGAAAAAGCGCTTATTCATGAAACCGGGACATCGATTGCGCATTGTCCAACCTCGAACACCTTTATTGGCTCTGGATTGTTTGATGTACGCGGTTCGCATTTTACACACGATCCGATCACTGTAGGGCTGGCAACAGATGTGGGTGGTGGCTCCAGTTTCTCCATGCTGACCACAATGCGGACGGCCTATGAGGTTGCCCAGTTGCAGGGCTACTCATTGCACCCGGTACAGGCCTATTATCTGGCGACAGTTGGTTCTGCCAAAGCGCTCTATCAGGAAAACCGGATCGGCAACATCAAAGTGGGTATGGAAGCGGATTTTGCTGTTATTGACCCGCTCTCAACACCACTGATCCGCCACCGTATGGCTTACGCCAATAACGTGATTGAACAGCTGTTTATTCAGATGATCCTTGGCGATGATCGCGCGATTGCAGCGACTTATGTGGATGGTAAGCGGGTCTATTCTCAAGCAGGATAACGCTATGATCAGAGCTGGTGATTGCATCAGCTCTGTTTTTCACTGTCGAGAGCACCTGCATCTTTTCCGAAGTACATAAAAGACAGCAGGTAACAGAGCAGAGTGACAGCTGCTGCGGTGCCGAATACGTACTCATAGCTTTCGGTGAAAAGGAAGATCGAGCTGGAGATGGACATTCCTATTGTGCCACCCAGCATTTGAGATGTGATCATCACACCACTCGCCTGCCCCTTCTTCGTTAGCTCAACTGAGTCCACTGATGACTTCATTGATGGCAGAAACAACAATGGCATTGCTGCTCCCCATGCGAGAAGTGCGGGGAGCAGCAACCAATAGTTATCTTCGGCAATAAAGACAGTTAGCCAGAGCGTAGAACTGGATAGTACCAGCAAGCCCCACATGGCCGGCGTGCGAACACCAAACTTATCGACGCAAACGCCACTCAAGCCAGCTGTTGCAGCATTCATCACGACTGCCGACATCAATGCTAAACCTGCGAAGAACGGAGCAAAGCCGAGTTTATCCTGAAAGTACAAAGCTCCAAAAATGAACATTGCAATCTTGGAATATTGCGCCTGAAAGACCACAAATGCCGCGACTGCGAAGGAAGGCTTCTTGAAGAAACGCACTTGAATGAGCGGTGCTTTTATATGCAGTTCATTCCAGAGGAAGATGGCTAGCGCCGACACCCCAACAACGAATGACAAGACGATATCTCTTGATGTCCAACCCCATTCCGGCGCTTGCATGATGGCCAGCACAAAGAAGAAAAGCCCCACAAGCAATGTGATGATGCCTAGCCAGTCGAATGAGTAATCCGAAAGGCTTTTATCCTGTCCGTGAGCAATGCGCCCTTTCAACGGAGCAAATGCGATCACCAAGCAGACGATCAAGACAAAGGGTGGGTTGATCCAGAAAATCCATCGCCAAGAGAAATAGCTCGTGAAGTAGCCGCTCACTAGTGGCCCCGAAGACAGGAAGATAGTGGCGATTGAGCCGAACACGCCTAATGCAAAACCTCTGCGTTCAGGTGGGAATATGCGTGAAATAGCAACAATGGGCAGAGGGAACATGATTGCAGCGCTAATCCCCTGCACGACACGTGCGCCTACGAGGAAGCCTCCGTTTGGCGCAAAACCACAGGCCAGCGACGCCAGACCGAAGATGATCATGCCAGAGAGGATGAGGTAATTGATGTTCACCAGATCAGCGAGTTTGCCACCCAGAGCCACCAAAGCTGCGAACATCAGCAGATAGGAATTCACCACCCAATGGGCTTGAGTGAGTGTCATACCAAACTCTTCTGAGATGGTTGGTAGAGCCAGACTGACGACTGTTTCATCCAACAAAGCGAGCCCAAGGATGAAACTCATTGCAGCCAGCAGCACCCACCGATGCACAACCGATGGCATGCAAGTATCTTTGGGGGGATGTTGGAGTAGCTCCGTCATTGGCACTAGCACCTCGCAGGCCAGAGCCGACAGGCACAGCCATTTTCAAGAGTTTCTAGCTATCACAGAGGAAGGAAGACACCTAAGAGCGTACTTTGGTACACGCTTAGCAGGGTGCTAAGACTCAAGAGACAATTATGCCGATCTCTCGAGTCTCAGCTTCGTTAATTCTGGTTTTTATTCACCCAGAGCAAGACCTTCGCGGCGTGGATCTACGCCACCTTGCAGGCCATCTGCCGTGATCACAATTCCATGAAGACCGGAATTGAGGTCGCGAATATTGGTTTTGTAACCCATAGCATCCAGTGCTGGCTGCAGCTTTTCAGCGGCGGTGCCCTTCTCGAGGTCATAGGTGCCAAAGCGATTGACCAGATGCGGCATAGAGATCGCCTCCTGAATGTTCATACCCCAATCCAGGTTCGCAACCAGTGTTGTTGCAACATAGCCAATGATGCGGCTGCCGCCCGGAGACCCAACAACAACGAATGGCTTGTCGTCCTTCAGCACGATTGTCGGAGACATGGATGAGCGTGGACGTTTGCCCGGCTCAACGCGGTTCGCAATCGGCACACCGTCACGATGAGTACGGAAAGAGAAGTCCGTCAACTCGTTGTTGAGCAGGAAACCATTGGTCATCAGGCGTGAACCAAAGCCGTTCTCAATTGTGGTCGTCATGGAAACAGCATTGCCGTTTGCATCTACGATTGAGAAATGACTGGTTGATGGCAGTTCAATGCTCTCATCATTAGCCAGCAACATGGCGTGATCCCAGGTTGGGTTCCCCGGTACCACCTGCTCTTTTGACAATGCTTTGTCACCACTCAGCAACTCTGCCCGCTCTTTGAGGTAAGCAGGCGCAACGAGGCCTTTGGTTGGCATTGGCACATAATCACTGTCCGCCATGTAGCGACCACGATCAGAAAAGGCGAGACGGGATGCATCACCAATCAAGCGCCATGCATTCGGATCGCCTGAGTTCATGGAAGGCAGGTCATAGCTATTGAGCTGACCGAGGATTTGGCCAACAGTCAGAGCGCCAGAGGATGGTGGGCCCATGCCACAAACTTCAAAGGCGCGGTACTCTGCACAAACAGCGGCACGCTCTTTGATTTGGTAGTTTGCCAGATCCTCAAGAGCCAGTTTACCCGGATTGCCCTTAGCAGACTGAACAGTCTCAACGATGGACTTTGCAATATCTCCGGAATAGAAACCGTCCGCTCCATTTTGAGAAATTGCAGTCAGTGTCGCTGCATACTCTGGGTTTTTGAGCAGGTGCCCAACTGGCAAAGGAGTGCCACCCGGCAGGAAGTAGTTTTTCGTTGTTTCGAAACGAGAGAGGCGCTCTTGATCATTGGTGATCAAAGCGTTCAGGCGTGGCGAAACTTCAAAGCCGTCTGTTGCGAGTTTGATGGCAGGAGCAACCAGATCTGCCCATGGCAGAGAGCCCAATTTCGCATGAGTATCATACAGCAGCTTTACTGTGCCTGGCGTTCCTACAGATAGGCCGCCAACAACTGCATCATAGAATTTGAGTGGTTCGCCGTTTTCGTTTTGAAACAATTCTGGCGTTGCGGATACAGGCGCTGTTTCACGACCGTCATATGTGGTCAGCTCGCCCGCTTCTGCGTCGTAATAAACGAGGAAGGCACCACCGCCGATCCCGGAGGATTGAGGTTCAACCAATCCCAACATGAGCTGCACAGCAACCATTGCATCAATGGCGTTTCCGCCAGCTTTCAAAACATCAAAACCCGCTTTTGATGCATGAGGGTTTGCAGCAACCACCATAAACTTCTGCGCGGTTACCATTTGCTTGTCGGAGATTCCGCTTGCCATTTCCGGCGCAATACTGTCCGCCGCCTCCTGCGCTTGCGCAGGTAAAGCAAGCCCTGCTGCCAGTACGGCAGAGACCCATAGTTTCTTCATTATTTCCCCTCCTGAAGCGGGCAAATTCCCGCTGATTAGACTAGCTCTTCAAATTCACTTTCATTCTTCAATGCAAAATCCAAAATTCCACGCACATGTTCCGTGGTGCTATCAACGACCGGAGCTGAAATATCCTCCTGCCCCACCAACAGTCCAAGCTCTGTGCACCCCAGAATGACACTATCTGCACCCTGGTCCTGTGCTTTTCTGACAATCTGCAAGAGTGTGCGGCGAGAATCCTCATTAATCTGACCCCGACACAACTCATTATAGGCGATGTCATGGACGACGGCTTGCCCTCCATTGTCAGGGATCACTACCGATAATCCGTAGGTATCCTGCAATCTTCTGATGTAAAAATCCTGTTCCATAATGTAACGCGTTGCAAGCAAAAGTGGTTTCCTGCGTTTTACCTTTTGGATGGCATTCGCAGTTGTTTCAGCAATATGAATGAATGGGATCGTCAAACCATCCTGGATGTAGGAGGCGACTTTGTGCATTGTGTTCGCACAGATCACAATGCAATCAGCACCGGCACCTTCTAATTTCAGCGCCGCCTGTTTTAGCAGGTTACCCGCTTCTTCCCACTCTCCGTGAGCAAGAAGCAACTCGATCTGAGAAAAATCAAAAGACCATAAAACCAACTCAGCAGAATGGAGTCCGCCAAGCCGTAAACGTGTTTGCTGATTAATCAGTCTGTAATAAGTAGCAGTGCTCTCCCAGCTCATTCCTCCTAATAAGCCAATCGTTTTCATATATTCCTCGACATACAATACTCGTCGTAGGAACTATGTTGGCAAATTGCGCCGACTTAGAGAAGGTCGTTTTTTGTGCAATTGAGCTGGGAGACCTAATTTAAGGCACTCTGCAGGTGATGTCCTCGCCGTCTTTCGCTTCACAACATGACCATTCGGTGTAATCTTCCAGGCATGCCTCACCACCTACAGAGCGGCGATTGCAGAGCTTATTCGTCTGGAAGGTGTAGCGATCATCCGCATCGATATCAGTAAATCTATGAATGGGTCCGTTGGGAGCCTCCGGTCCAATTGTGACCTGAACTTCGCAGAGTTCGGTATCAGTGGTATCCAGAGTGATAGATGTCGCATTTGCTTTCTGACCTAGTGCTAACACTAGGAAAAGAGCCGAAAATACGAAGAGGCCAAACCAGAGGGGGCGCTTAAAACACAGGGACATTATCTTCACCTTTAGTATTTTTCTATTAAAATTGAATAGAAATTACCTATTCAATTCCGAGGTAAAGGTAGCTATCGCCGGTAAACTTAAGCCGCAAAGTGGACGATGAATTTTCATAAGATTACAGTAAAGTAACCTGGGATAATTCTATTGCCACTTAGTCATGTTCACGCCTGGATCAATTCCTAGTGTATTAATGCCGCGGGCAGCAATTTCTTTGAGCATATCCTCTTTGTTTTGCATATCTGCATAAAATGGAGGCACCGGCGGTGCGATAATTCCACCCATCCGAGTCACCTTGAGCATCGCCTCCAAATGTCCCTCATGCAAAGGTGTCTCACGCGGGACGAGGACCAACTTGCGGCGCTCTTTGAGCACAACATCAGCAGCACGTGTGAGCAGGTTGTCTGAGAAAGAATAGGCCACACCTGATAGTGTACGCATGGAGCATGGCGTGATGATCATACCGTCAGTGTGGAACGAGCCGCTTGCAATAGCGGCTGTCATTTCATCAGGTGCGTAGGTGATGGATGCAAGCGCTTTGAGCTGCTCAACACCATCCTTGCCAAGCTCATGTTGGACAGAAGCGACAGCTCCTTGTGAATGCACCAGATGCGTTTCAACGCTCAGCGCTTTCAGGATTTCCAGCGTTTTCAGAGCAAGTTGAGCACCAGATGCACCAGATACTCCGACAATAATACGCTTCGTCATGCAGCCTACTCACTTCCTTCAGGAGAATTCTTTATCTCTGAAGGGGTGATAGCATCCTTTGGTTGATCCTTGTTTTGTTTTTTAGGCAAGCCGCCTGGAAACAGTTCATCCCAGCGATCTTCAACCTTCTTGGTCATTTCTTCTGGCATACGCATCACTTCCGGCCAGTCAGTGCGCGTTTCTGATCCGATTTTGGTTGTTGCGTCAATACCGAGCTTGCCGCCCAGACCTTCCATACCAGATGCAAAATCCAACGTGTCGACAGGTGTGCGATCCAGAACAACGAGATCACGAGAGGGGTCCATGCGGGTTGCAACAGCCCACATCACATCGCTCCAGCTTCTGCAGTCTATGTCTTCATCAACGGTGATGATCAGCTTGGTCATGGTGAATTGAGGCAGCAGCGACCACATGCCCATCATCACGCGACGTGCCTGACCAGGGTAACTTTTTTTGATCTTGAGAACTGCAATTCGATAGGAACACGCCTCAGGCGGGAGCCATAGATCGACGACCTCTGGAATTTGCTGTTTCAGCAATGGCAAGAATACATCGTTCATGGTTTCGGACAGGACTGCAGGTTCGTCTGGCGCTCTGCCGGTGAAGGTGCTCATGTAGACTGGATCCTTGCGGGCGCGGATACCCGATACTTTGAAAACTGGGAACTGATCAGGGTCGTTGTAATAGCCGGTATGGTCCCCGAATGGGCCTTCCTCAGCTGTTTCTAATGGCTCCGCAAAGCCTTCCAGAACGATCTCAGAGGATGCTGGCACATGCAGGTCAACGTGCTTACATGGGATCAGCTCTGGTCGTCCGCCGGACAAGACACCGGAAATCATCAGTTCGCTTACATCAGAGGGTGTTGGTATGACAGCTGACAAGATTGTTGCAGGATCAGCACCGATGACAACGGCAACCGGCATACGCTCGCCACGTGCCTGCCAGAGGCGATGGTGGGCAGCTCCACCGCGCATGGCGAGCCAGCGCAGGATTGCTTTGTCTTTGCCGATGACCTGCGCACGATAGATACCCAGATTGTACTGAGAGGGATCATCTTTTCCCGGTGGACGCGTTATGACAATGCCCCATGTGATCAGCGGGCCGGCATCGTTTGGCCAACACATCTGCACAGGGAACTGTTCCAGATCAACCGGCATGTCTATCAGTGGAGATGACCGCAAGCGTTTTGGACGAGCTGCCCAAGCTGCCTTAGCAACAGGCAGCGCATCGATGAAGCCTTTTAGGCCCTTTGGCGGTTGCGGCGAGCGAAGATAGGCCAGAAGTTCACCTAGGGCCGGAAGCTCATCTGGTGCACAGCCGAGCCCTAGAGCGACGCGCTCTCGCGTGCCGAACACATTGGTCAGAAGCGGCATATTGCTGTGCGTTCCCGAACATGTGATCGTATTATCAAACTGAAGCACGGGACCGCCCTGCTCAATCACCTGACGATGGATTTCTGTCGCTTCAAACTGAGCTGAGACCGGCGCCTTTACTCTCACAAGCTCCTGCTTTGCTTCCAATACATTGAGAAAGCTGGAGAGTGTCTCGAACTTCTTTTCGGTACGCCAATACATGCCAATTCCAGATTACTAGGCAAACTCGGGATCTGTTCGCTGGGTTAACACACATTTGAAGGGTGTTGTCGCTCTGGTCCTTGACCTCCATCAATGATGAGTTCCGCTAGGATTAATAGGAGAGGATACTGATCAGTGGAGATTAAAGTATGTTCTTTAAACCGGACCGAGGCCTGTTTCCTCCTGCCCTGCAAAAAGCTCTCGGCATATTGCCGGTTCCTCCGCTTGGCTTTGCTCTGACCCGAGCTGTGCGTCGGCTTGCCCATAATCGCCCAGACCTCTTCGAGCGTTTGGACACATACAAACGCACGCATTTCATAATCGACCCGATTGATATCCCGCATGTCTTCCGCATGATCCCGAATGGCGAACATGCGACGGTTGAGATGTTCAAGCGTAAAGATGCGCCTGATGGTGCGGCGCGTATTTCTGGACCACTCATCGTCTTGTTGGGACTGGTTGATGGCACCTACGATGGTGATGCCGTTTTCTTTACCCGCGATCTGGTGATCGAGGGTGACACGGACGCTGTGCTTGCGCTTCGCAACACCATGGAGGAAGCCGATCTCTCCCCTGCTGAGTTCCTTGGTTTCAATGGTCGCCCACGTGAAGTCGTGGATGGAGCGACCAACAAGACATTAGATCATCTGCGCCGACTACTCGACGCACCAACTGCCACTTCCTGATTGCCGCTGCAGGGTGAAGGCGCCCTGCGCGAACCAAGTGGTTCACTCTGTTATTTTCTGGAAGGTGTTTTATGCTTGGACAGCGCAACGATAATAATCCGTCACTGGAGCTTGTTTGCCCAGCCGGTACACCAGCTGCTCTTAAAGCCGCCGCAGAAGCGGGCGCACACAGCATTTACTGCGGTTTGCGCAACGAAACCAACGCTCGAAACTTCCCCGGTCTGAATTTCTCTGAAAAGGAGCTGAATGCCGGGGTTCGTCTCGCTCACAAGCACGGTTCGCACGTTCTTGTTGCTGTGAACACGTTTGCCCGGGCGGGTGACACGCACATCTGGAAGCGCGCGGTTGATGCTGTTTCTGCATCTGGTGCTGATGCGATCATTGCTGCTGATATTGCAGTGCTTGACTACGCGCAAGAAAAGCATCCGAACCTGCGTCTGCACCTTTCCGTTCAAGCTGCTGCAGCAACACCGGAGTCCATCAGCTTTTATCAGGATACCTTTGGCGTGCAGCGTGTGGTTCTTCCACGTGTCATGTCCGTTGAAGAAATCGTCAAGCTCAATAAAGAGGTTACGGTCGAGACTGAAGTCTTTGTGTTTGGCGGCCTATGCGTGATGACGGAAGGGCGCTGCGCTTTGTCTTCATACGCTACAGGCAAGTCTCCAAACCTAACTGGCGTTTGCTCCCCTCCAGGCGATGTTTCTTACGACGAGGACGGCAGCAATCTTTATGCCCGTCTGGGCGGCTTTACCATTGATGGTTTTGGTGAAGGAGAAACTGCTGGATACCCAACGCTCTGTAAGGGACGCTTTAAGGCAGAGGGAGAGACCTCCTACCTGTTTGAAGACCCAGTTAGCCTGAATGCTGCAAGCTTGTTGCCGCGCCTTCAAAAAGCAGGTGTGACCGCAGTTAAGATTGAAGGTCGCCAGCGCGGTAAAGCCTACATTTCACAGGTGGTGAAAGCCTTTCGTGCAGCTGTTGATGCCATGGATGCAGGCGGCAATGCAGAAGAAGAAGTTTCAGCCATGTTGAGCGCAATGACAGAAGGTGGGCGCGAAACCACCGGCGCCTACAAAAAGATCTGGAGATAAGGACCAATCATGAGCAAGATCGAACTTTCCATTGGTCCTAACTTCTTCAACTGGTCCAACGAAAAACTCGTCGACTTTTATGCGCGTGTAGCAGATGAAGCTCCTGTTGAGCGCGTTTACATTGGCGAAGTTATTTGTGGCAAACGCATGCCGTTCAACGACAAGGTGTGGCCTGAGATTTATGAGCGCCTCACCAATGCAGGTAAAACGGTTGTCTTCTCAACAATTGCGCTGCCCGTCACCATGCGTGATCGTAAGTCTATCAATGCCCTTTCAGCAGATTGCGAGCTGGTCGAAGCTAACGATATTGCGAGTGTTCATAAACGCTCTGGTGAACCCTTCGTTGGTGGGCCGTTCCTCAATATCTACAATGAGCAGACAGCGAAGGTTCTCATAAACCTGGGTATGGAAACGTTCTGCCCGCCTGTTGAACTGCCGATCAAGTCTGTTGAAGCGATTGCACAGGCTCTGCCAGACCTGACCATCGAGCTGTTTGCATTTGGTCGTCTGCCACTGGCTGTCTCTGGTCGCTGCTACCATGCACGCGCTCACAAGCTGCACAAAGATAACTGTCAGTTCATTTGTGACCGTGATCTTGACGGCATGGATGTGACGACATTGGATGATCAGAAATTCCTTGCAGCCAATGGTATTCAAACACTATCTCACAGTGTTCAAGCCATCACGCTTGGCCGCGACG
>NZ_LCWX01000071.1:81571-83005 GCF_001431305.1 Pseudovibrio sp. POLY-S9 | reverse complement strand
AGCTTTTGACAAAAGGCGTTGGCCGCTTGCGTCTTTCACCGCATGATATTGATATGATTGCGATTGCCGAGATCTATCGAGATCTTGTTGACGGAAAGATTGAAAGTGGCGAGGCCGTAGCACGTCTGCAGACACAACAGCTGCCAGGTGCGCTGGCAAACGGATATGTGACCGGAAAACCCGGACACCTCTGGGAAGCAGACTAAGATTTCAGGAAAAGCGGGGCTTCGGTCCCGCTTTTAGTTTGACGGGACCATTCCGCTCATCACGTCAAAGATCATTTTACAGATTTGCTCTGCAGCCTCAGCACGCAGGCTTTTCTGAAACTCGACAGCTTCCGCCGCTTTGCCTTCTTTGATGAACTTCAACAGCTCCCAATGCTCCTGCGCGGAGTTGACTGGGGCACCATGCGCTTTCAGCAGCATGTTGCGCGCGCGTTGCGATCTATCCCAGAGCTGTAGGAAGACAGTTTCCAGATGCACGTTGCCGCTGAACTTGACGACATCCTCGTGAAACTTCTTGTCCGCAGATGTCCAAACGCTGAGGTCTCCACGTTCAAGTGAAAGATCCATCAGGGTGACAGAGTCCTCAAGTGCACGTGCCTGCTTTTCACTGATTGGCTTTTCAGCAAGCTTGCGAATGGCAAGCCCTTCAACAACTTCAAGGATCTCGTAGATCTCCGAGATATCGCCGACAGTGATTGGAAGAACGCGCATACCCTGACGCGGGCGCATTTCCACGAGCCCGTCCTTCTGCAGCATTAGCATGGCCTCACGCACTGGCGTACGGCTCATTTCCAGCTGGGTAGCCGCTTCCTGCTCAAGCACCTGCGTACCCGGACCGAGCCGGTTTTCGAGGATTGCTTGCTTCAGTTTGCGATAAGCGATGGAGACGTTAGACGTGGACGAAGGCATTTCCAAAAGGTGAGTTCGAGTAAAGATCGTTTTTCTCTATCACCCCCCTTCTACATTGTCGATATTTCCGCTAAGTCATGATAAATTGCATTGCACATATAAAATTAATTTTATCTATAAAACCCATAGAGTTCGGCCATTTACTCTAATCAGAATTGATTATTTAAAACCACGCTTAATCCGTGGGTTATCCCTGCCAAAACGTGACTGCGTAATACACAAACAGATATCGGGCCACTTTGCCGATTGCGACCAGCACCAGAAAGTTCATGAATTTCATGCGCAAAGTGCCGGCAATGAGTGTGAGTGGGTCGCCAATAATTGGCACCCATGCGAGCAACATTGAGGCTTGTCCGTAACGCTTAAACCAGCGCACAGCTTGCTTGAATTGATGTTCTTTTACCGGGAACCACGACCGGTCTTTATAGTGAGACAGAAAACGTCCGCAGTACCAGTTGAACACTGAACCGGCAACATTGCCCAGCGAAGCCGATGCAATCAAGATCACCGGATCCCAGCC
>NZ_LCWX01000071.1:48176-81482 GCF_001431305.1 Pseudovibrio sp. POLY-S9 | reverse complement strand
CCCGCTAGTAACAAGCCGCTGAGGACTGCCTCTGATGAGCCCGGAGCTAACGTGGCAGCTAGAAATGAAAACGCAAACAAGCCGCCATAAACACCAAGAGCCACGAGCATCTTAAGAAAAACTCCAAATCACTTGAGCAGTAATATTTCACAGTATATTGAGCCGCCCCTCCGTACAGGTTATGAAGGGGCTCGTTTTGCTTGAGCGCATTTTTCCGATCAATTGCAACTAATTAAATGGAAAGCGCTGAAGGAGCTCTATGCTAAGACAAACAGTTCGGAAATAAGGCATTCCGACTAGTTCTGGGGGAGAACATGGATAAGCAACAGAAAATAAGTGTTGTCGACATGCATACAGGCGGCGAGCCGCTTCGTATTGTAACCGACGGCTATCCGGAGATCCCCGGCGACACCATTTTAGCAAAGCGTCGCTATGCACGAGATAACCTTGACCACCTCCGGCATTTTTTGATGTTTGAGCCTCGTGGTCATTTCGATATGTACGGCGCGATCCTCGTTGAACCGTCTCACCCGGATGCTCATTTTGGAGTGCTCTTCATTCACAATGAAGGTTACAGCACCATGTGTGGTCATGCGGTGATCGCTCTGGGGCGATACGCAATTGATCACGGGTTGGTTGAGGCCAAGTCACCCATCACTGAAGTGCGCATCGAATGTCCTTGTGGGTTGGTTGTTGCTTCCGTCGAGGTCGATAACGGTATTCCTGGTGCAGTCTCCTTCCATTCCGTGCCAGCATTCCTTCATTCCCGCGACGTGACGGTTGATGTGAAAGGCCTGGGTGAGCTGACCGTCGATGTCTCCTATGGAGGCGCATTTTATGGTCTGGCGCCAGCTTCTGCGTTTGGCTTGGATGTACAGAAATCCCGAACACGTGATCTGGTTGATGCTGCAAACGCCGTTAGCAATGCTATTCGTGCCGCAGTGACGCTTCAGCATCCGGATGATGCTGATCTTGCATTCCTGTATGGAACTATCCTGACAGATGGAAATGACGCTTACAGCGCTGACCCAACTGCGAACATCTGCGTGTTTGCTGACAGCCAGGTAGACCGCAGCCCAACCGGGTCCGGTGTAACCGCACGATTGGCTGCACAAGCCGCTAAGGGTCTGATTAGCAAAGGGCAGACGCGGCGATTTGAGAGCCTGATTGCAACAAGCTTTGAAGGCACTTATTTCGCGGATGCCAAATGCGGACCACATGATGCGATCATCGCGCAGGTAGCAGGTAAAGCACATTACAGCGGAGAAGCAACCTTCTGGCGGGAAAACGATGATCCTGTTGGTAACGGCTTCCTACTGAGATAACTCTCTGTAGTTTTTCAGGTTTCGATCAAGTTTCGAAAAGTGACAGGCTCCGCTTTCTCATCAGAGAGCGGAGCCTGTAGGTTTTTGCTGGAAAAGCCTGCGGGTTAAAGCTAGAAAATACGAAGAAATTCAAAAAGATAACCGAAACTTTTCGGTAGCAATCGGGGGTGATCAGCAATGGCAGTTGATCCTAAGCGTTTTCTGAGTGACCTGTTTCATGCGGCCATTGAGTCCGCTCAACCGGAAAAGCGCATCCCGAAATTTTTGCCTGACACGCCCAAAGGGCGGCTCATCGTTATTGGTGCGGGAAAAGCCTCCGCAGCCATGGCGCGGGCCGTGGAAGATAACTGGGAAGGCCACCTCAGTGGTCTGGTAATCACACGTTATGGATACAACGTTCCTTGCAAATCCATCGAGATTATTGAAGCTGCGCATCCAGTGCCTGATGAAGCAGGATTGGCTGGAGCTAGGCGCATGTTGGAGCTTGTTTCCAATCTTTCCGCTGAGGATACAGTACTCTGTCTCATTTCAGGCGGCGGTTCCTCACTCCTGCCTTTGCCGTTTGACGGACTTTCGTTGGAAGACAAGCAGTGCATCAATAAAGAGCTGCTGCGGTGTGGCGCTACGATCAGCGAGATGAACTGTGTGCGGCGACATCTCTCGCAGATTAAGGGGGGACGTCTGGCTGCTGCGTGCCATCCTGCTAAAGTGATTAATCTACTGATCTCCGACGTTCCAGGTGATGATCCGATTAACATTGCATCAGGCCCAACGGTTGCTGACCCGACCACCTGTGCCGATGCTCTGGCAATTGTGGAGCGGTATAAGATCCAGCTTCCTACAAGAGCACTGGAGATTCTGGAGGACGGTGCTGGTGAAACGCCTGATGAAAGCGACCCACGCCTCAGTCCTATCGAGGCACATATGATCGCTGCGCCACAATTGGCGCTGGAAGCAGCTGCATCTATTGCCGAGAAGCAAGGTATTCCAGCGTACATATTGGGTGACAGCATTGAGGGCGAGGCCACAGATGTAGGTGTTGTGATGGCCGGGATTGCCAAGCAAGTTGCTTCTCATGGGCAGCCATTCAAAGCGCCATGCGTGTTGCTTTCCGGTGGTGAGACGACTGTGACAATCAGAGGCAATGGTCGTGGCGGACGGAATGCGGAGTTCCTTCTTTCACTGGCGGTTGCTTTAGATGGCCAGCAGGGTGTCTACGCGCTTGCTGGAGATACAGACGGCGTTGACGGGATTGAGGAAATTGCAGGAGCTTACTGTGATCCTACGACCCTACAAAGAGCCTGGGGCAAGGAGATCAATCCGCGTCTATCTCTTGCAAACAATGATGGGCACGGGTTCTTTGAAGCAATTGGCGACAGCGTCATCACCGGCCCTACTCTGACAAACGTAAACGACTTCCGTGCAATCTTTATTGATGCAGTTTAGGCCATAGCGTTCATTTTATCTCTCAGATCGTTCGGGCTTCTGGACGAATGAACGACGACCCCTCATAGTAATTGGATGCTTGATACGCTCAGTGACATCCTCACCCGCCTTTCCGTCAAAGGCACGCTTTACTTCCGCACCTCCTTTACGGTGCCGTGGGGCGTTGCCGTGCCTTCCTTTGAGAATGTAGCTCGCTTTCACTTTGCCCACCGAGGAGATTGCATGGTGCGGGTGAAGGAGACCGGCAAGAAAGTGTTGCTCGCTCAAGGTGACTTACTGATCGTTCCTCATGGTGCCACGCATGACATCTATTGCGGGCGCTCTGAAGAGGAAGTCATCCTGCCGCTGGATCGTGTTCTGGAGCTTTCCGGTTACAACGGTGAAGGTGTGTTGGTTTACGGCGGGGAGCAGGATGAACGTGAGACGCAATTAATTTGTGGTCACATCTCGCTAGCTCGCAATGCTCGCCATCTCATCTTTGATCAGCTGCCTGATTACATCCATATATCAAACTATGGGGAAGCTGCTGGGCGTTGGATGGAGGCTACACTGCGGCTGATCGGAGATGAAACACATGGCACGCGCCTTGGCGGTGACCTGATCGCATTAAAGATGACTGAGGTTTTGTTTGCTCAGGCGCTGCGCAGTTTCATTGAGCAGGAAGGTGAAAAGCACCTCGGGCTTGCCGGGTTTGCTGATCCGCAGTTGAGTAGAGCGCTGACAGCCTTTCATAAGGCTCCTGCGCGCGAATGGAGCGTAGAGGGTTTGGCGCGGGAGGCAGGTCTTTCGCGAACTGGATTTGCGACGCAGTTTTCCAGCAAGATGGGCCTTACACCCATGCAATACCTGACGAGTTGGCGCATGCAGATTGCTCAGCAGGGCTTGGTTGATGATCGGATGAGCGTATCTGAAGTGGCCGCGCTTGCCGGATATGCTTCTGAATCTGCATTTACGCGGGTTTTCAAGAAGGAAGTGGGTTTAACACCTGCAGTGTATCGCACATCTCATTGAGAGAAATCAGCTCAATTGTTCCATATTGATATCCATTCTGAACGATCTGCATATTTCTTTGAACGTCCTGAAATTGAGCAAAACGGGGGCTTCTCCTAATCTGACTGTGCCCAAAACGAAAGACCGACACAGTCAAAAAGGAACCCTGTCATGTCCCTCCGTTTCGTTACAAAAAGCATCCATGCTTATCTGGATTATCCCGTTGCCTTTGCGTTGATCGGTTTGCCCTTCATTCTTGGTCTTGGAGCTGCCAACCCATTGGCACTCTGGCTATCTGTTGGCACAGGCACAGCAGCGTTGATCTTGACGCTTCTGACAGATCATCAGTTCGGTGTGCTCCGTGTGCTGCCTTACAGTTTACATCTGGCCGTTGATGGAGCGGTTGGTGCGCTCTTCCTATTGGCTCCCCTCCTCTTCGGCTTTACCGGCCTGGACGCCACTTACTACTTCGCAAACGGCTTAGCGGTTGCGATTGTTGTGAGCTTGCACAAACCAGAGACTGAGATGGCAACGGCTTGAGGCGAAGCCCCTCCGCTGCCTGCCCAGCCAATTAACCGCAGGTGTCTGAAAGAGGCCTGCGGTTTATCCTGTTTTTGCTGAAGCTCTTGCCAATGCAGGTTCCGAATAGCCTTTCCAGAAACTGTATTGCGTCAGGAACAAGCCAACGCGATAAATAAAGTCCGCAAAGATTACACCTGCCAGTCCGTAACTCATTGAGACGCCGAATACATAGGCCAGTGGCAAAAATATAAGCCATTGCGTGATTGCTGAGACCGTCCAGGCTCGCCCGAACAGTTGGGCCCCTTGCAGAACATAGTTCATCACTGCTCCTGCAATGTTGATTGGTAAGATTAAGCAGGAGAGAGTGAACACCATAATGAGTTGTGGTTCATCCAATGCTTCTCCCAGTAAAAGGGTCAGGACGTCCTCAGAGAGCACCATGACGAGCAGAGCGTAGATGACAATTGGGTAGGCCGCGCCTGAGATCATCTTCAGGCCAACTTGTTGAGCTCTCGACAGGTCTTTAGCCCCAACTGCCTGACCTACCTGACTGATCGCCACGCTTCCCAAGGCATTTGCCATATAAATCGGGATGAGTGTTGCTTGCGTGATAACCTGATAGACAGCCAGAGCTAGAACGCTCAGATGCCCGACAATCCAATAGCTTGAAAAGATCCCAAGAGCGTAGATTGTGCTTTGAGAGGCTGACAGGATTGCCTTCCTCAAAATCTCGATGATCAAAGGCACAGACAAGACCCCAAGCCTCAGTTTTTGCTGCGAGATCGCTTGTAGGGCTGCTGACACATAGAACACCGCTGCAAGCGCGAATGCGATGAAGGTGCCGAACCCAACTCCTGAAATTCCCAGTTTAGGAGCTCCAGCCCAACCAAATGCCAGTATGACAGTTGCAACGGCATTCACAATTTGCGTTCCAATGCCGATGTAGGAGACGGTCCATGCCTTGCCGACAGCAATAAGGAGGCCACGGGAGGCACCGCACATATAATAAAACGGCGTCGCATAGAGGAGGAATTCCAGGTATCGCCTTGAGGCTTCTCTGACTTTAGCGTCCGGATTCATGAAACTGAGTATGTCTTCGAGAAAATAGATTGAAGCTGCTGTAAGCAAGAGACCAAAGCTTACGCCCAAGATCAGGCAGACGACAAACGCGTCCAGCACTTCATTGTTTTCTCGACTGGTCAGAAATCCAGCAGTGAAGGATTGGATTGCGATGGAAAAGCCGTTGGAGAATGAAAACAGGACATAAAACATCATGCCGCAGATGCCGACTGCGGCAACAGCGGGTGCACCGAAATAGCTGGAGACGTAAGTGTCTGTCCAGTTGGTGAACAAAGCAGCGCTGCCAGTGAGGAAGAGCGGTAATGCCCGCAAATACATATGCTTAAACGAAATCATCGAAGTATGGATTACCGGAGGAAAGGTAGGAACTTAACTTAGCCAGCATACACCGTTCCCATGAGAGCGATAGATGAAAATAAGTAATTCAACCTATATTTCGCCTTAACTCTCAACCTGCCTCTGTTTTTCTAAATTTTCTGAAAGTAACTGTTCCAATCAGCACAGTAGCTCCTCTGTAGAAGTGCCAATCTCAACTGCATTGAGATCTTCATTCCAAGATCTCTTCCACTCATGGTGAGGAGTATGCCATGGCTGAGACGACTGCATTTGTTGAGTTGGTTCGGGCGTTTTCGTCCAGTTTTGATCTGGACCTGCCAGAGCCGTGTAATGGTGCCTATTTCTTCTGCGTCGATGAGCGCAGTCATCTGATTTTGTGCCAACATCATGAGGATTTTATCATGATGGCACTGACGAGTGGTCTGCGCAAAGTTGACCTTTCTGCTGACCAGGCTCTCATGCTTTTGAAAAGCAACGGCAACGCATTCACTCAGCCACATATCATCGCGTCGATCACCGGACAGCGCGTTTCTCACTGGACTGAGGTTTCTACGGGTGGTGGCGTCGAGCTTATGCGCAAGGCGTTTGATCTGCTGCTTGATGCAAACGCACGACTGGAGCGTGCGCAGCCTTCTGCTGAAGAGAGCGCAGACGATGTAATCCATGTGCCTTTGCCCAAGTACGGCTCAGACATGGTGATCATTGGTTCCTGATCACTCTGACAAATCAATGGAAATTACTGTTTTCACGTTGGTGTTCCGGCACTCCTGAACAATGGAGGCCAACACCGGGAATTAATGAGGTGTCCCATGGGTCGTTCTCCAATTCATTCAAAAATTTCGCAGCCTCAGGTCAAGCCAGACCAACAAGGGGCTACACCCAAGAAAACAACCAGTTCTCATAAAGGGCATAAGCTGGGCCATGCCGAGCCAAAGAATGTGTATCGCTTGCTGGACCAGCTGGATGAACTGAACGGAAAGTCTACAAAGCACAGCCGTCCGGCAAAGGCCACGGCGAAAGACCCTCAATTGCGCCCCCTCGCTTATCACAAGCATCATAAACCGAAGGGTGAGCCATCTAACCCTACGGATGGAATGTCACGCGCCGCAAAGAAGCTTCGCTATGAAGGCTACCGATTACCTCCAGAGAAGTTGATGGGACACGGTGCAAGTAATACCGTGACATCCTCACAGCAGAGTGCAAAGCCAGTTCCGACCAAAGCAGAATCGCCACTCACTGCACATGCGAACACGCTTGATCACATGACATCAGATCCTGATCTGAGCGATTACGTTATTGTTGACACTCCCAAGCCTGAGGGAAGCCAGACGGCTGCTGTCAACGGCACCTCACAAACTGTTGGGCAGCCTAAGTTGGAGACTGTTGAGCAACCATCTGCACCTCAGCCACGCAGAGAACCATTAGAGTTAAAACCACATCCGGCAATGCTGGCTATGCATGAGTTGGATTTGGCGGTGAGCCCGGAGCTTGAGCAGCAATTCCAAGCGTATCAGGAAAAGAAAACGGCCTTTATCAATGATCCGACAGGCACTGCACATGAAGGACCGGAAGCTGCAAAAAAACAACGACTGATCACAGGTCTGTTGGGTATGGCTCAAGACAAGGCTGACACATATCTGCGTATGCAGTTCAGAACCGGGCTGGACAATGATGCACGTGCGTTGGCCAAGCAAATCTTTGAAGATGCCGCTCATGATCCTCGCTTCCTTGCCTTCCTGAAGGTCGCAGCACTGGCTGCACCAGAGGATTTGTCCAGTAATCACAAAGAGCTGTTGGTGTTCCTGAGCCAGAACTTGAAGGCCCTGAACAAAGAAGTTGTTGGCGATGTCAACACACTCTTGCGCCAGAATGCTTTTAGCAAGGGCTTGAGTGAAGCAGTCGATACTGCCAGAGCAAATGCTGTGACCGAGCAGGATGTGCGTTATCTGAATGATATCGAGAAAGATGTTGTTGCTTATCGAATGGCAACTTCCAAGCAGCTGGTCGAAGCGCTGAATGCCAGCAATGATTTGCTGGCTGCCATGAGTTTTGGAGATGCGATCCTTTCCAGCACAGAAAGCCTCTCTCATGAAAATGGCCGGGCGCAGTACGCATTGGCCAGCCTGCGTGAGGTGGCATCACAGCTGACTGAGCAGCATCTGGCGGACCATCACAGCGCCAAGAAGACTGAGGCATGGATCGCTAAGCAGCCGTGGGCGGCGCTGATCTCCGTTTCCATTCAGAAAGATGGCGGATATTACGATATCAAAACGGAGCTGCGTCACGACCCAGCTCCAAGAACAGTAGGCAACAGCACATTCTTCGACAACAGTGATGTGGTTCCGCAGCAGGGACTGACGAAGAGTGAGTTGCGCGATAAACCTCAACTGGTTCTGAATGGTCTGCGCTCCAAGGAGATGCTGGAAGCCCTGAAACTGGTGCCGACTGGAGAGGATGGTGTCGATGAACTGCCGATTGTTGAAAAGCCAAGTGATCTGGCGATGGCTTGGGGCAGTACGCTCGTAGCGGCTAAGCAACGGGGCGATAACATCTCGGCCATGTTGCCAGACTACTTCATTCTGAAGCAGGTTCGCTATCACAAGATTGAAGGCTTCCTGATTGAGAACGATATGCTTGAGCCAGCCTGGGTGGTTGAATACAAGCCGACCTCTCATACCATGTCAGAGATCGGCAAGATGAGAGCGCTGCCGCAAGCTGCTGCCAAAAACCTCGCATCGCTGACTGTCAATCTGAATGATTTGAAAGACAGTCAAACCACGCAATCCGGCGAGCTTTCTTCTATGAGAGAGCGTCTGGACACCTTCTTGAGCACAAAAGGTAATGGCCTGCTGATGAGTTTTGGCAAGGCTCATTTTGCGCTGGACAAGCTGATGGAGCATGTTCGCGATGACGTTCATGCGCGGATTGAAAAATCTGGAGGGAGCCTGAAGAAGATCCAGAAATGGATTTCGGAACAGCCTTGGGTCGCTTTGTTTGATGTTTCCATCACGCGTCCTGAAGGAGGCAAGAAAAGCGAGTATCTGATTTCTGTCAAGCAGAAGACGGCCCCAGAACTTGCCAAACCAGATTACACAACAGTTACGGTTGAAGATCCGGAAACGCAGGAAGCAAGCGCAACAGCTCAGGAGATGCCTGATGAATTTCCGGGGCTGACAGGTTCCTTGCGGGCTTTATTACAACCGGAAACGCGGGCGCAATTGATCCTGAAGCCAACAGGTGAAATCAGCTTGGGTGCAGAGATTGTCGATAAGCCAAGCAAACTGGCACGTGAGTGGGGTGAGCTGCTCGCCAAGAACAGCCATGCTCAGGATGAGCTGCCAGATTTTCTGGAGTTGCGTGAGGTTCAGTATCACAGCGAAACCAGAAACGTCTTCCGGAAAGGTCATCTGAAAACGTGCTGGGTGCTGGAGTTCAAGCCGGACGCTCTGAATGCTGGTAGGAGCTAAAGCTTGGGGAGTGCGGTCAACTGACTGCACTCCTGACCTTTAATTGTCAGCGCTTGTAGATGATTGGGAACCAGTCTTCTCGCAGGATTTGCCCAGGCTTCATATCATGACCCGGGAATGGCGGAGATGTACGGCCCGGACGTTCGATATAGCGGGCATCGTCGCCCAGCAGGCGCAGTGAAAATGCGCGGCGGCGCTGTTCAGTGGTATTACCGCGTGCGCCGTGCAGGGTGTAGTAGTTGAACGCGACTGCATCACCCGGTTCCATCTCCCATTCGCGGATCGGCATGCCTTCTGCATCCGGGTCCGGGATTGGCATGTACTCGTCGCTGTCACCATAAAAATTCTGCTCGGACAGCCAGCGAATTGGCAGCACGGGCTTTTCCCAAAGATGAGAACCAGCGACGCTGCGCAAGGTGGCGCCTGTTACCGCGTCCATTGGCGACCAGAAGCTGACGGTTTGCTGTCCCTCAACAAAGTAGTAGGGTCCATCCTGATGCCATGGCGTCGCTTTGGAGGTTCCCGGTTCTTTGACGAGCACGTGGTCGTGGAACATCTGAACGGTTTGGGATTGCATCAGGTCTGCTGCTGCTTCTGCCGCTGGTGAGTTGTTCACCACCTCGACAAACTCAGGAATACGCTGCCAGTTGCAGTAGTCATCAAAGAAGCGGCCGCCCTCGCCTTCTTTCAGGTTTTCTGCTGCATATTCTCCCGGCTCTGCCATGTTCCGCTCAATACCAGCCCTGATCAGATCTACATGATCCTTAAAGAGGCCCTTGATCAGTACGACACCTTCGCGCTGATAGGTATCGATATGGTCTTGAGTGATAAGTGAAGATGGCATAGTCCCGTCCAGTCTGTTAGCGAAGCCGACAGTCTGGACGAAGAGTCACGCTGGATAAATACAACTTATGCTAGGCGATCTGGAGATTTTCTCAGGCAACCGTTGCGAAGGGCTGACCGACTTTAACCAGAGTTTCTTTACCTGCAGCACTGTTGGCGACAAGATCTTCGCTGAAGTTTACCGCACCCGGCTCAAACACGACAACAACTGTTGAGCCACCAAACTTGAAAAAGCCTTTTTCATCCATCTTAGCGACGTGGCCGGAAGTCTTTGTATTTACAATGCTACCGACACCAAACGCGCCGACTTCCACGTAGCACATGGTGCCCGCATTTTCGGTCTTGAACAGTGTGTAGCTGCATTTGTTTTCGCCAAACACATCTGGACCAGCGCCCAGAGCAATCGGGTTTACAGAGTGGTAGGCACCCTGAAAGTCTCTTGCATCAACAATTTCGCCCGCACAAGGGAAGTGATAGCGGTGATAATCTGCCGGACACAGGCGCACGATTGCCAGTGAACCACCGATAAAGCGATCTGCGATATCTGGCAGCATTTTGCGGATGGAGAATGGATGGCCTTTCACTGGGGTGAAGGTGTCTTCATCCAACTTAGGGAAGACTAATACACGACCGTCCGCCGGGCTGACGATGGTGTTTGCGCCAGTATCGAACGGGCGTGTGCCTTCTTTCAGGTGACGGATGAAGAACTCGTTGAAAGACGCGAAGCTCTCCTGCGGGTCTGCAAACTCTGCTGTGTCGATGTTCAGCTCATCAATCGCGCTCTGGATTTTGCCTTTGGAAAGCGGGCTGTCATAATACCAGCCCATGGCCTTGCTGAGCGCAGCGGAGCGGAACAACAGCTTTTCGATCAGGCTTGAGCTGGAATCCTGATAGGCCCAACGGATCCACTTCTCCCCCAGAACCGTTTCTTCAAACTCTCTACCGGTTTCACGGTCAATAACGATAATGGGTTGTTTCTCAGACATCTGGCAGCCTTGCTCGCAAATTACGAGGCTTTACTAGGTGAGATACTCAGAGAAGGCAAGCCGCGCGGCAAGTAACCATTCGTTTTATTTCAATATCTGCAAGTGGTCACAATTCTATCTTCACTAGTTCGCTCAAATCTCATGCCAAACGCCCGATTATGCCTCAAATCCAGAACATCAGAGGCTAAGTTACAACCAACAATCCATCTCGTTGCGGAGTTTCTTATGCCGGAGAACAAGCTCACTTCAGAACAGCACCACTGGGCGCAAAAGGTCTACAGGCGTTTGCAATGGAAGTTCCCGTTGGTGGAGGGAGATCCCACTGAGGAGGGTGAATTTGAAGACATCCCGCTTGATGACATTTCCCTTGATGCAACGGCTGAGAGCAATGAAGAGGTCACTCAAAAAACCGATGCGGAACCAGATGATGAGCTGACTGCCCGCAAAAAAGCGCACGATGCGGAACTCGGCAATCTCTTCAAGCGTCTCAGAAAGGCTGCCAAGTCCATCAGGGTTGCCGGAAAACGCAAACCTGTGTTTACCGAAGAGGATGAAAGTCAGGATCTTTTTGAAGCAGCTAAGGAGCTGGGAGAAGAACAGATTGAGCTGGCTAAAGATCTGGTTGGAAAAGAGGATGAGAACGGTTTCACGGATCTTGGCGCAATCAAAGCGCACGCCGACAAGGCGGACCAATACCTGAAGACAATGCAATCCGCCTATCAAAAAGGGCGCGGTAATGCGGTTGAGGAGTTGGTTGAACTTAAAAAAACTGCAGCATTGCAACAAAAGCGCGTTGAGGATGTCTACAAAGAGCGCGAGCCTGTCTTGCTCTGGAATGTGGACTTGTCTGCAGTCGATAAGGCTTATGACGCGGCGCGAGATAACTTCACGGAAATGAACAGAGCGATCTCCGGTTATGTGGTGTCAGAGGTCGACAGGACTCTTTCAGTTGCAAAAGAGAGATACACTGTTCTGAAAGATGCGATGGACAGTGCGAAGCGATACGCAGATGCTGCTGGTACCGCGCTTTTGCTGAAGGTGTCGATCGCCCAGCGAGAAATTCGAGATCTGGCTGGTCAGCGCGTCACATTGGATAATAGCCCGCAGCAGCAAAATACCTTTGATAAGGTTTATGGTGAAGCAGCAGCTGCAGCAAAGAAAGCAAACGATGCTGTCCTTAGCAACCGCGGCATAGACTGTGAGAACGCACTGGAGGAAACGGAAAAGCTCATTTCGCAGATGCAGCAGGTGTTGTTGCAGGCAGTTGTTGAACTTCAGAAATCGAGATCACTCCACCGGAAGGTTTCGATGAGGAGGAACTCAAGAGACTTTCAAGTGAAGTCACCGCTCAAGAAAGCACTGTCGAGGGACTTAACGGTCAACGGGATATTGTAAAGAACCACGGTGTCAACTTCCCCTCTTTCGAGGCAGCTTATCAATCTGCCCGTACGGCGATCCTAAGCGCGCGTACCGATCTCCT
The DNA here is from genome assembly GCF_001431305.1 of Pseudovibrio sp. POLY-S9. NCBI lineage: Bacteria > Pseudomonadati > Pseudomonadota > Alphaproteobacteria > Hyphomicrobiales > Stappiaceae > Pseudovibrio > Pseudovibrio sp. POLY-S9. Next base: position 69,007 of record NZ_LCWX01000071.1, on the reverse strand, counting down.
GGCCAAGAGTGTCCGTCTTGCTGAAGAGAGCATCATGGACATTCGTGACTGTGCGGCTGACATGCGGGACTACATAACTGAAGCGGAATCAATGCTTCAGATTCAAACTCAGCAAATCGAGGATCTTCGCAGAACACTCGAACCACTGGCAGACACGCGCAAAGATTTTGAGAGATACGCGCAGGCTGACGAGAAGTTTGGTGGCAAGCAGTTGGTCCGCTTTGATGCCCTTTGCGGTGAAGTGACTGCACTTATTGATTACGCAGAGGCCTGCGTGGGTGGCCAGCGGGTTGAGGAAGCTGATCAGGCTATTGGAAACTCACGCAATGGATTGAAAAAACTGGAGAAAGAAACCCGTAGCTTGCAGTGGATGCCGCAGGTCAACACTGCTGCGACTGAAGCTGAAGCCCGGGAGATGCTGCAAAAGGCAATTGCACGTATCAATGTGGAACTTGAAGATTATGACAGTATGGGCAGTGTCTTCAGAGACAACGAAGAGCGGTTGATCTACACCAACCTGCATGACAAGGCTGCAGGCTTTGCCGAGCAAGCATCGGTCCTTATGGAACGGAAGAGGTTTGAGGCCTCAGAGGACGCGCTCGACAATGCTCGTATTACGCTCGATTCCATGGAAATTGCCTATGAGCGCGGCGCGAATACTGCTGCAAAAGTTGAGGGTTATCTTGCAGATGCCGAAGCTGCGAAAGACCGGATCAACGCTGTGTATGAGCAAGGGATCGCTCTACAAGATCCTGACCATAAAAACGACTTCCTGAGCTACAACAGCATTGCCAATGATTTCGCCTTTCAGGTGGAAGGGCTGATTGCAGAAGGTAAAGTGAGGGATGCACGGGCCATTTTGAGCAATCTCAAGGTCGCTTTGGCAAATCTGGAACGCTGCGTTACGCAGGCACCGCGGAAGAAAAAGAAAAGAAAAGCTGAACCCGCACCGAACCCAGCGCAGCAACAGGCACCTCTTGATCCTCATAGTGCGGAGCAGGCTGAGCTGGTGCAGCAATTTGATCAGACCCGCGCCGCTATCAATACGATTTTCAGTCAAGCACGACCGCATTGTGTTGATGAGTATGTGACTGATCTGGAAGCTGCCTATGCTGACGCAATGCAACATCATGAAGAAGGCAGTACGGCACTTGCCGGAGATGATCTGGAAAGCGCACGTGCATCTCTTTCTGAAGCAAAGAAAGATCTGATCATCCTGCAGAAGATACAGGACAACAGCCGACAAATCCTGAGCTCATTGTTGAATGGTTTGTCTGAAGGTGCGGCATACTATGAGAACATTATTGCCGGAATTCATCAAAAACGCGCTGAGTTTGATGCCTGGAACATCGACCTGACTTCATTTGATAGCTCTTACAAAACCTCTCAGGAAACGCTGAATAATCTTCGCAAGGCGATCAAAGACCAACTCGCCGGCTTTGCCAAAACCATGATGGACAAGATTGAGGATGACCGGCGAGCTTTTGAGGAAGCCTATGAAGCAACACGCATCGATCGGGATAATCTGCGCTCTGAAATGATCCTGGAAGTCGGTGACAGACAATCCTTATTGTCAAAGCTGTATGCCGAGCAGTATCGCTTTGACGGAAATGAAGCGCTTCTTGAGCGCTTTGCGACACATCACGCAAGGGCATTGGTTTGCATCCAGATCATGCTGGATCATCTGAAAATAGATGAAGGGAAGGAGGCGGAGAAGCAGTTCGACAAGTTCAATGAATGCGCATCGATATTACAAGAGATGTTGCAGCAGGCTCCTGCGCCAGCTGTTGAAGAAGAAAGCAAAGACCAGACACCGGATCTTGATGCCAAGGAAGATATTAAGATTGGCATTGAGCAAATCTATCGCGAACTCAAGTCCTATGACAGAAACAAGGACCTCTTTAAGAACTCCGAGGAGCTCGCTAAATTTGAGAGCATGGTCAAGAATGCCGAAGCTTATCTCAGCCAGGCAGAAGATCTCGCCCGGATAGATGAAGCCAGGGATGCTCTTGAGAATGCCCAGATTGCTATGGAGAGCGTGCGAATTGCGTTTGAACGTGGGCAACGTACTGCTGCGAAAATTGAGAGTTATCTGGCGAAAGTTGAAGAGCTGGCTGATACCGTCAACAAACTTTTCGGCCAACGCAGTGCTATTCAGGATGATGACGATCTGGCCCTCTTTATAGACAACAACGAAACAGCCAGTGAGGCAGCTTACAAGATTGAGAGTTTCCTGAGCAAAGGCAGAGTAATGGAAGCAGAGGTGCAATTTGGCTTCCTTAACACTATTATCGCCAATATGGAGCGGAAGCTGAAGCAGCAGACAATCAAGAAACGTAAAGCCATTTTCAAGCGTCGTGGAGCTGTGCGCCACGGCAAGAAAAAGTAGTCTGCCGGTGTACATTTTCGCTGGTGTTTCAGCATTTGTTGCAAGCGATGTTTGAATACGTTTGGCAACATTTTTCTGTAATTCTGCCCTGAGTTGTTTGCATTTTAATTCGGGATTGGAACGCAGAATGAGACGCTTTTTCACGACAGGTTTGTGCCTGGTCGCCATTGCTGGTTTGGCGGGTTGCCAGACAACAACGCCCGGGCAAGGTCGTCTGGGAGGTAAAGCGGTTAACTTTGAAGTGACCGAGAACTTCTTTGGCAGTGGCGGAGCAGCGACAACGGCCACATTGCCAGATGGCGAGGTGTTTACCGGTAAGCTCGTTACTGCGAAGAGCCAGACCACCAACATTGGAGAAAGCGACTTCGATGATGGGTTTGATGATTTCGACGACTTCGATGATTTTGACGGCTTTGACGACGGGCCGTTCTTCGTCTCCACCTTCTCAACCACATACAGCCCTTATGCCCGCGGAGTTTTGTTCAGCGCAAAGCGGAGCATGCGCTGCGTTGTAACGCTTTCCAATCCGGCTAATGGTTTCTCTGATGGTGGAGTTGGGCAGTGTAAGCTCTCCACTGGTGGGTCGTTCCCAGTCGAGTTTTAGAGAGCGAAATTTTTCTCACACTGTGCTTTTTGTGATTGCCGACCAAGTTGCCCCTGACCTACAGCCGGTTCAGGGGCTTTTGGCTGTGGTGACTGCGTTATTTGAAACGACTTCCAGACAGCCAAAACCGACATTTAACTATTCGGGATTGGTGAATTACAATGAAGACTATTTTCAAGATCGGTGTGTGCGTTGCTGCTGTTGCAGTTCTGGCGGGTTGTCAGTCCACCACAACCGGACAGGGACGTGTTGTCAGCAAAGACGGCAAGAACGCACAGAGCGTGACTTTTCAGGTGACGGAAGAATTCCTCGATGATGGCGCGGCCTCCGCTGTGGCTACGCTTTCCAGCGGCGAGTTTTTCACCGGTAAGCTGGTGACAGAGAAAAAGCAGACCGAGAGCGTTGAAGACGGGTTCTTCTATGACGATGACGACGATGATTTCTTCTCCTCCAGCTCTTCCACCACGTACAACTCAAGAGCCAAAGGCGTGCTGTTCAGCGCTGCTCGCTCCATGCAGTGCCAGATTACTCTGAGCAACCCAAGCTCTGGTTTTTCAGATGGCGGCGTTGGCGAGTGTAAGATTTCTACTGGCGAGACTGTACCGGTGCAGTTCTAAGCGGACCTTAGCTAAAGCAGTTCGCATTTAAGCTGAACTGCTTTAGCTGTTGTGCTTGCGTATCTTTATCCGAAAACCGGTTTCCACTTTTCGGAGATACACTGAAAAGCCTGAGAAGCGCATTGCCTCTCAGGCAAGTTCAGCAGAGGTACTACCTCTGCTCGCTCTCTATGCTTTTTAGGTTTTGGTGAGGTCCAGCGCGCAAGGCTCGAGCAATTCCGATATCTTCTCGCTACATCCCTGCACATCTTCTATGTGGCTGCGCACAGTATCAAACAGCGTCAGCAACGCTTCATATTCCTGCGTGTGCTCCATGCGCTCACTCATCACCACACTCATGGAATAAACCAGATTTTTGAGGTGGCTGGATGAAAGGTTGAGCTGGTCCACTTCATTGCGAAGGGACATATGGGCACTTTTCTCATCTTCAGTTTTGGTCATCATTAAGCCTTCTCTGTTGGCTTGTTGAACAAACCACTCGACAGAAAGCTTTCGACAACCCACTGGCGAGCGGGAGGTTCGAAACCTGACAGAGACAGGCGGGTTTATTCCCCCGCGAAGGGTATTGTATTCACCGCCCTCCCGCCCATAAGCGAGAGTTTGCGTTTGAAGACCTAACTCCAGACACAAAAAGACCGCCAATAAACGGCAGCGGTGACCGCTCTGTGAGAGGTTTCGACGCCTCATCATGAGGATGCGCCGTCTTGCTGCGGGTGTCAATGAGAGGAAAGAAAAACCATCAGACTTTTCAGATCTTTGGTGGGCGGGAGGTTCAAAACCTGGCTTAGACAGGCGAGTTTATTCCCCCACAAGAGGTATTGTATTCACCACCCTCCCACCCATAAGCGAAAGATTGCGTTCTATGGGCTGATTTCAAGCACAAAAACCATAGATTGCAGCTGCGCTGAGCCATTAATCATGAGAGCGCTATTTATCGTTGTGGGTGTCAATGAGGGGAGTGGGAATACTACATAAAGAGGTAGCGATTAGTTGTTGCAAGGGAGTTTGGTAACCCGTACCATTGCCTTGATATTGATATTATCTTTTTCGCTTCTGGGCGGCTCAGTACGAGAAAAATACATAAACACCAGAGTCACAACACTGAGAAAAACTAAAAAAATGTAAGGGACTAACTCTACATTACCATCTCCGAAAAGATCTTTGAATTTCGAAAAGAATGATGCATTTGCCAATGAATGCAATAGGAGAGTTACCCAAACAACAGATACATACAGACTCAAACTAATGTTGATTTTGGAAACAGAATACCAAGCTGGCCCAATAAGAATTTTGTTTTTGTCATTTAGTAATACTGTTTTATATATTGGACCTGAGACGTCATCCTCAAGCAAGTCAACATGATATTCCCAGTTCTCTTGCCAATACTTACTGCCTCGATTCACTAAGTACCACGACACTGAAAACACCAACCCTAAGCATGCGAGCAAAACAGACAAAAAATTACTCACGTCATCTGTTGCGCTGACCTCAAGTATTTTAACTTTCCCAACATGTACAAGTGTCGTCTGCATGCTAGCAATTTTGATCGCGATATATCCAGCAAGCGTTGCACCGATAAAAGTCCAAAAGTATGCTGCTCGCTTCCAATAAAGCTCTATTTCAAATTTTCGTGTATCTAAGGCACGTTCTAACGCCGCCTTTCTTTTTGCAGAACTCGACAGGAAGTCATTATAGTAATCATGATTAGTGTATTCAGACATAAGAAACATACCACACTAGAGAGTACATGCCCTATAAGGTAGCATTTTACGCAAATAGAAACGCGTAAGTAATTTTCACCAATTCCTCACACTGGAATGCCCCCCACACCCCACCTTCTCCGGCATGCCTTTGCCGTTGTTCCACCATCGGTTTGGGTTGGTGCTGTTGGGGTTGTAGGCGGCGCGGCTGGCCCAGTCTTCGCGGAGGAAGATGACGGGTTCTTCGTAGTGGTGGGCGTAGATTATGGCGTCCATGACTTTTTCGAGCACTTTCGGGTCGCGCTCAATGGAGATTTTCAGCTCTACCATGGGGTAGGTCTCTGTCATGCCAGCCTGAAAGCCCTCAATGTGGGTTGTGGTGGTTGAGTTTGGTTTGGGCTGGGCGGTTTCCTTGCCAACCGCCGAAATACTGGCGTTGCGCTGGTAGCGCCCAAAGCTGAGCGGGTGCACTTGCATGACGGCGTCTAATATGCGGTCAGTGTCCTCCTCCAGCGTCTGGATTTCGATTGTCCAGACTGGCTCGAAACTTCCTGATTTTGCCTTGTATTCTGATAAGTCGTGCATCATCCCTCTCCTTACTTTGTGTCCTGCGTTTTGCCGCTAAATGTGCCGTAGAGGCCTATGATGCCAACAATGCAAATCAGCAGGCCCGCGATGACGTTGAACAGCGTGCCTTCATAAAACGATGTGTAGGCGAAGTAGGCGCCGTAGATGCTGATGAAGCAGGTGATGAGCACGTACAGAACTTTGCGGAAATTGCGCATGAGACAGCCTCGCTGGCAGGAACCTGAGGGAGACTAGCAGATTCCTTCTGCTTTGCATTCAAGTTTGACCAGAGTTCTGCCGATGAAAGTGTCGCTTTTTTTCAATACGTAGGCACCGTGCCTGACTAGGGTCATCCTCATGAAAACAGGAGGAAATCCATGCATTTGAAATACGTTATTCTGTACGTTGAGAGCCCTCGTGAGACCATCGACTTTTATTGCAAGGCGTTTGATGTGGAGGCGGGTCTGATTACTGAGGGAGGGGATTATGGCGAGGTGAAAACTGGCGAGACGACACTGTCCTTCTCCTCCTTCGAGTTGATGAAAAACCTTGGCAAAAACCCATCGCAGGCGGATGCAAGCAATCCGTGCTTTGAGATTGCGTTCCAGACTGACGATGTGGCAGGCAACCTTGCAAAAGCATTGGCAGCCGGTGCTGAGCTTGTGCAGGAGGTCAAAGACGAGCCATGGGGGCAGACAACATCCTACGTGAAGGACATGAACGGCTTTCTGATTGAGATTTGCTCGCCAGTGACGGCCCCGGCTTGAGGCTGAGGCTCACCCAAACGCGATGGACTGAGCCTGCTGCTTGAAGCCGGAGTTTGCGGCAAATTGCATGGGTGAGGTGCCGAACCAGCGCTGGAACTCGCGAGTCATATGCGCCTGGTCGGAGAAGCCGTTGTCGAGGGCAAAATCAGCCCAACCTTCTGCGGTTTCAATAGCACGCGCGGTTTTGCGGATGCGGGCGAGCTGGCGCCAGTAGACAGGCGAGCGACAAGTGTGGCGTGCCAAGGTGCGCTGCAAGGTTTTGAGCGTCACCCCCAACGCTCCAGCGGAGGCGGCAATGGACAATTGCTCCTCCGCGATACAGCCCAGCGCTTCGGATACTCTGGTGTTGAGGCGGGTGTGGTCTGCAAGCAATTTACAGATGGTGGCTTCATCCCAGGAGCCCAGCACGCTCAGCGCTTTGATCAGGTCTTGTTCGTTTACCTGCGTGCCCGGCTTCAGGCGAAAGCCGATCATGCGCTTAACAGTTATGCGTTCTGTCTGGTGCGGCTCATCGAACAGCTCTGACACATGCCACGACGGGCGTTTGCCTTCTACTTCCGTGACGATCAGATCTCTGCACCCATCCGGCAGGATTGGTCCGGAGACACCGAGTTCACCCGAATGATGCCAGACCTGAGCAAGCGTTTCAGGCAGGGACGCGCATGTGTGATCGTGCTGCAAACTATCCCTCCCCTGTTTGCTTGGTGGTGCCTTCCTTCATTCATAGTATGCTGCCTGTGTTCCTTCAATTGTAATTGCAAAGATTGGTTAGCTCATGGCTGAGATCACCAGGTGTTTGGAAGAACACAACGGCACCATGAATACACCGCATGAAGTGCTGTTGTTTATTGCCGAATAAGTTATTTCAGTGACTGAAATGCAGTAATTTTTTAAAGCGGATGGAAACGCTCAGTATCGCTAAATGCAAGCCAGTAGGCGGTTTACTCAGATCTCATGCGAGAATGAAAGAAACTGCTTAAGAGGAGCGTTTCCATGTCATCTCAATCAACGAAAGTGTCTGTTTCTACCTATCTCTTTCTTCGTTTGAAAGAGGTTGGTGCCAACCATGTCTTTGGGATTCCCGGCGATTATGTTCTGCCTTTATTTGATGAGCTGATCGACCAAGATCATGGCGTGGAGCATATTCTAATTTGTAATGAACTTAATGGTGCGTATGCAGCGGATGGTTATTCCAAGATGTCTGGCTTTGGTGCTGTTGCCGTGACTTACGGTGTTGGTTCGCTTAGCACTGCCAATGCGGTGGGTGGATCATTCGCAGACAGCACACCAATGATTGTGATTGCAGGCACCCCGACAATTGAAGTTCTGACCACGCCTACACCACGCAAATTGCACCACGTTATAGATACTAATTTCGATGCTTGTCTGGAGGCTTTTCGTCCGATTACAGCCGCTTCTCATCGATTAACCCGGCTGGAGACTGCTTCGGCTGAGATTGATGATCTCATCCGCACAGCAATGCAAAGGAAAAAGCCTGTTTATCTTGAAATTCCTTACGATCTTCAACTGGCTGAAGTAGAAAAGCCAACAGAACCTCTTGATCTTTGGCTCAATCAATCCTCACAGGTGAACCTGAAAGCTGCCTTGTGTCATACAGTTGGCTTGCTCAACAGCTCACAGACCCGCAGTGTTGTGACGGGACATCTACTACAGCGAGAGAAGCTGATTGAAGAAACCAAGAGCCTTGTTGAATGCCTCAATGCCAGTGTCGCGACAACATTTGTTGGCAAAATTCCCGCTTTTGAAGGTCATCCGAATGCGGCAGGCATGTATATGGGTGCCATGAGCTGCGACGCGACAAAGACGACTGTTGAAACGGCAGATTTGGCCCTTGTCGCGGGCATGACACTTAACGAATTCGACACCGGTGTTTTCACCAGCAAGCTTGGCGAAGAGCAGGATTGCATCTGGATGGATTTTGACCAAGTCCTCATCAACAATCATGTCTATGATAAAGTCTATTTGCGAGACTTTTTGCCGGCCCTGCTCAAAGAGGCAAAAAATGATCAGGCTGGAACACTCGAAATTTCCAAGACTGCGCGGCGCTTTAGCTTTCAAAGAAGCGACAGGTTTGATCCAACGGACAAAAACCTGACAATCGACCGTCTGTTTGTTCAGTTCGCAAATTATGCCAAAGCTGGTGATGTCATGTTTGGAGATACAGGCGGGTACATTAATGCCTCTCAGGCAGAGTATCCTGTTGGTGTCGATATTCATGGTTGCGGAAACTATGGATCACTGGGAGCCGGCTTCGCTTTGTTTTGCGGAGGTATTTTTGCAAAGGAAGCATCAGGACGACGGTGTTATATGATCACTGGCGATGGTGCCTTCCATATGACTGCACAAGAGCTTTCAACGCTGATCAAATATGAAACTGACTGCGTTCTCTTTGTTCTGGATAACAAAGGTTATGGGGCTGAGCGGCAGATCTATCCTGGTAAGGAACGCTCCTATAACAACACACCCGTCTGGAACTACGAGGAGTTAGGCTCAGCATTTGGCGGTGTAGAGGGCCAAACCTGTAACAGTTTCGTAGTCCGCACCGAAAAAGACATGGCTGAACTGCTAGACAATCTAGATAAGCCCAAAAGTGTCAACATTGTCCGTATCATTCTGGACCCTTGGGACTCCGCCTCGTTCAACGTCAAATTCAGCGAAGCACTGCGACATTGAATGGCTTACCGCTCTTCTTCTTCGGCCAGATAGCGTTCCAGTTTGGTGTGGTTGGCGACTTTGAGTTCGCGGCCTCGTTTTTCGACCAGGCCGTGTTCGATCAGTTGACTGACGGCACGGCGGTAGACGCGTTCTGAGCAGCCGAAGCGCTCGGCTTCGCGGAAGACGCGCTCGAACTGGATTGGTGGTTTGTTGCCGCGCTCACGGAGGAGCAGGTCTTTGGCGATGTTGTAGGCCAGCGGGTACATGAAGTGCGAGGTGACCCTGTCCATAACACCCTGATAGGTGTCGGCCAGACATTGGCTGAGCCAGATGCCCACATGAGGGTGTTGCACTAACAGGGCTTCCAGCTCTGCAATCGGGATAACGCGCACGCTGACGGGACCATCGCAGCGGATGTCGAACTGAATTGGTTTGCCCGTCAAAAACTCGATCTCACCGTAAAGGCGATCTTCGATATTGAATCTGCCGTGACTGAAGCGCCGCCCATTGGCAGCGGTGTAACTGACCGTGCAGAAGCCATCGTCGATCCAATACAGGTGTTCAAGGTTTTGGCCTTGCCGGAGCAGGTAATCTCCGGGCTCCATATAGCGTAGAAGAAACGGACCAGTTTTGACCCATTCTAATACTTCCTTATGTCCAATGTCTGCGAGCGATTTAATTGTCATTTTTGCATTATTTAGTTCAGAGATGCGGACAATTGTCCTGTTTTTGAATCGGAGATATTTCTACCTTTCTCCTTGCAAGCTGCATAGGAGAATCTGATGACACCGCATATCAACGCCCAGACTGGAGACTTTGCTGAAACAGTCCTCATGCCGGGTGATCCGCTTCGCGCAAAGTATATTGCAGAAACCTATCTGGAAAATGTACGCGAAGTAACAAACGTGCGTAATGTGCTTGGTTTTACTGGTGAATACAAGGGTAAGCCAATTTCAGTTATGGCACATGGTATGGGTATGCCATCCATCTCTATCTATGCGCATGAGCTGATCAACTTTTACGGCGTGAAACAAATCATTCGCGTGGGCAGCTGTGGCGGTGTTGATGAAGAGCTGAAACTGCGCGATCTGATTGTCGCAACAAGTGCCAGCACCAACTCCGCAATGATCCGCGATCGCTTTGCTGGTTACGATTATGCTGCTGCACCTGATTTTGAATTACTGAAGGCCTGTTCTGATGCTGCTGGCGAGCTAGGTCTGTCGCCGCGCTTTGGTAACATCCTCTCAGGTGATCTTTTCTACGGCTCCAATCCTGCACTGCTGCCAGCGATGCAGAAAATGGGCGTTCTGGCAGTTGAAATGGAAGCTGCGGCTCTGTTTGCAATTGCTGCGGAATTCCGTGTGAAAGCGCTGTGCGTGCTGACCGTATCCGATCACCTGATCACGGCTGAGGAAACCTCCTCTGAAGAACGCCAGACCAGCTTTAACCAGATGATGGAACTGGCTCTGGAAACTGCATATGCAACAACACCAGAAATGGCTGCGGCATAATGAATATGGAACTTGTAGGCTATCTGGCCTCAATTACTGTGATGACTTCCCTCCTGATGGGCAACGTCCTGTGGCTTCGTGTGATCAATATGGTCGGTTGCATCCTGTTCACCATTTATGGTGTCGCAGTTGATGCTTACCCGGTTGTTTTGCTCAACGGCATGTGCGTGTTCATCAACATTTACCACTTGGCAAAACTGAGAAAGCAACAACAACAAGCACTTACGCCAGCAGAAGCGTAAGGCACTCGCCTCCCATCAAGCCAAGGTAATTGTAAACTTGAAAGCCGGAGAGCGTTTCATCGCCTCCGGCTCTTTCATTTCATCCTTCAACAGCCGAAACATTTAAAAGCCTAGAACATACCGTTTTCATGCGAAAAATCTTTCGGAATTTCCTGCACGATGTCCCAGTGTTCTACAATCTTTCCCTCATCATCATGCCGAACAATCTCGATCACTGCATTCCCCCAGTCCGCATACTCTACCAGAGCAAATGTGAGGTCCCCTTCAGACACGGCTTGGTGCACGGTGACATTGCTGAGTTTACCGTCACTGTTCTTGAAGAACCCAAGGATTGGCTCAATCCCATTTGGAACCTGCGGGTTATGCTGAATATACTCTTCACCAAAAAGACTTTTGAGGGTCGCAACATCACCCGCAATGCCTTTAGCAAAGAAATCAGTAGCCATTTCTTTATTCCGAGCAAGGTCTGCCTCGGAAACATCTGCATTCGGGTTCCCTCCGCCATCAATCATCGAATTGCCGTTGGCGGTTTTTGATTTCGGTGTTTCAACCTGGCTCGCATCCCAATGCTCTATGATTTTCCCGTCCTGGACACGAAATAAATCTCCAACAATCATTGTGTGTTCACCAATTGTGACGCGTGACTGCGTCGCAACAAGATTGTCTTGAGCAATAACGCGCACGACTTCTCTCGCAGGGGTAATTTCATTTTCCCGCATCTGCGTGATCGCTTCGCTCAGACCGTCAACACCGTCCTTAACCTCTGGGCTGTGCTGTATGTATTGCGGGTGATAATAGGTCTCAATCAGCTCAGTCTTTTGTGCGTCGAACACTTTTGCCAGAGCATTTAGCACCAGTTCTTTGTTGTTTTTTTCCAACTCACCGGCAAGACCAGCAGAAGACAATAAGATCAAACAGACTGCTGTCAGTTTCGATAGAAATTTCATCGGACGCTCCATATGTAAACGTCGAGATATAGACGGCCTTGTGAGTTCTAGCGATAACACCTATTAGATTCAGGTTATGAAGATTTTCGATCACCTTACATTAGATGGCTCAACCCTCCGGCAGTTGGTGGAGTTGAATGAGACCCGCTCCGTAACCCGCGCTGCTACTCGTCTGGGAATGACGCAATCCTCGCTAAGTTACTCTCTGGAGCGTGCTCGAAAGACTTTGGCTGATCAACTCTATATCCGTGTGGGCAATAGCATTGAGCCAACAGAACGGATGCTTCAGATCTTACCGGTTGCACACCGTATCTTGAGAGATTACGACACTCTCGCCATGCCTGCTTCGTACTTACCGGAGCAAGATGTAGGGACGCTCAAGATCGCAGCGAATGCATTGGAGCGGGATCTTCTGGTCAAGCCGATGTTCAATGAACTTCGGAAACTCGCACTCGGCATGACTCTGGAACTGCGCTCGACCGGGTCTTGGCTGGAAGTTCGCGAAAATCTACGAAACCGAAATGTTGACTTGGCGTTGTTCCCCACTCTTTTGAAAGAGGGTGGAGATATTATTCAACGTAAGTTAGTCGATATGGAAATGGCTGTTTTCTACGACAGCTCTGTGCGTTCTGCGCCTCAAACTTTAACAGAATATTGCGCTGCAAACCATGCGGTGGTTTCTCATGGTGAGATCAGAAGCTCAGGGATTGATCAGCTGTTAGCTGAGCAGGGCCTGAAGAGAAACATCGCGCTACGCGTTTCTGACTTTGATAGTCTGGGTGTTCTTCTGAAAGGTACAGATCTGATTGTCTGTCTTCCCGCAATGCTTCAATCCGGCTCCCTTAGCAGTCTGTCAACTGCGTGCCCCCCTTTGCCTGTGCCGCCAATGTGTCTCGCTCTGTTTGTGCATGAAAGCCAATTATCTAATCCGAGGCTTTCTTTCTGGAGCGACAAGCTGACAAGAGGCGCAAACTTGAAAGCCTAAAGCAGTTCGCATTTGAGTTGAAACACAGGAACTGCTTTAGCCTTTGTTTTTGCGTATCTTTATCCGAAAATCGGTTTCCACTTTTCGGAGATACGCTGTAGGTGAAACCTAATCCAGCATCACGTTGCGGCGGGCTTCGTTGGTGCGTTTGGTGGAGAGGAGCAGGTTGGTTTCACTGGCTGAGATGCCGTCAATCAGACGGATACGGCGCAGGACATCATCGAAGTGGACCAGCGTGTCGGTTCCCAGCTCCAGGATCAGATCCCACTTGCCGTTTGTTGTGTGCAAGGCAGTGACCTCGGTCATCTTGTTCAGATGATCGACGATGCGCTGGGTGCCTTTGCCCTCGATCTTGATCATCATAATGCCACGAACAGGTTGTTCGAAGACATCGCCTCGCAGCACGACTGTGTAGCCGAGAATGTCGCCGATGGACTTCAAACGCTCCATACGTGAGCGCACAGTCGAGCGAGAAATCTTCAGCTCAAGGGCAAGATCAGAAACACTCGCACGCGCATTTCTACGTAGTATCGCGATGATTTTTTGATCTATCTCATCCAAAGTGCGTAACCTTACTTACCAATCTGGCCAATGCGACCACCATTTTGATCACAATGCCAGCTTTTTACCGCCACTTCCACAAGGATAATACCCCATATCGGATTTAATCGGGAAGTGGGAATGAAGAATACCGTTGTGCTCGTCGGGGCACCTGTACAGACAGGAACCAACATTCAGGGCTGCTTGATGGGCCCGGATGCTCTGCGAACTGCCGGACTGCAAGACTCCCTGGAAGCACTGGGCTACTCCGTTATAGACCGGGGCAACATTTTACCAGAGGCAAGTCGGGATCGGGTTCATTCCAACGGCGCTGTCCACCATTTGAGTGAGACAATCAGCTGGACTGAGAAGCTCCATGACGTGGCTTTGGCGGAAGTCCGTGAAGGTCATCTCCCGGTCTTCCTTGGTGGCGATCATTCGATGGCAGCTGGAACTGTCAGCGGTATTGCCCATGCGGCGGCAGAAGCTGGTGAAGAGCAGTTTGTGCTCTGGCTGGATGCGCATCCTGATTTCCATAATCTCAGCACAACGACCAGCGGCAATCTGCACGGCACGCCCGCGGCTTACTTTTGTGGTCTCTCCGGTTTTGAGGGGTATTATCCGGAGCTGAACACATCGATCAAGCCAGAAAATATCTGCATGATGGGCTTGCGGTCCGTCGACAATGCGGAGCGGGCTGCCCTGCAGAAAACCGGCATTGAGACCTATGACATGCGCCGGATTGATGAGAACGGTGTGGTCAAGCCGATCAATGAGTTTCTGGAGCGCGTGAAGGCTGCCAATGGTCGTCTGCACCTGAGCTTTGATGTGGATTTTCTGGACCCGGACATTGCGCCAGCAGTGGGCACAACTGTTCCCGGCGGTGCGACGTTCCGTGAGGCGCATCTGATTATGGAAATGCTCTGCGACAGTCAGCTGGTCACTTCTGTGGATCTGGTTGAGCTGAACCCATTCCTGGATGTGCGTGGCCGGACGGCGACTTTGATGGCAGATTTGGTTTCCAGCTTGTTTGGCAAGCAGGTGCTGGACCATCCAAACCGCGCCTGATCGCAAGCAACACAATAAAAGATAGGTATCCCCATATGGTCCAGTTCGTAAGCGTTTCTAAAATTTTGGATTTGGTCAACAAACACGGTGTCGAGACTGTTTTGAAGGGCATGACCGAGTATGTGGAGGAAGATTACCGCCGCTGGTCTCTGTTTGACAAAACACCTCGTGTTGCAAGCCACTCCAAAGTTGGCGTAATCGAACTGATGCCGACCAGCGATGGGGAGCTCTACAGCTTCAAATATGTGAACGGTCATCCGAAAAACACCAAGGAAGGTAAGCAGACTGTGACTGCATTTGGCATGCTTGCTGATGTGGACACCGGCTACCCGTTCTTCCTGTCCGAGATGACTGTTCTGACTGCCCTGCGCACTGCTGCGACCTCCGTTATGGCGGCAAAGCATCTGGCGCGAGCAGATTCCAAGACGATGGCAATCATCGGCAATGGGGCTCAGTCCGAGTTTCAGGCGCTGGCGTTTAAGGCGGTGATGGGCATTACCAACTTGCGCCTGTTTGATACGGATGCGGAAGCGACTGAGAAGTGTGCTGCAAACCTTGATGGCAAAGGCTTTACCATCACCATCTGCCGCAGCTCTGAAGAAGCAATCACGGGTGCTGATATCATCACCACGGTGACGGCGGATAAGCAGCAAGCCACCATCTTGACCGACAACATGGTTGGCGCCGGTGTGCACATCAACGCGATTGGTGGCGACTGCCCTGGCAAGACCGAGCTGCACAAGGACATTTTGCTGCGCTCCAAGATCTTCGTTGAATACCCGGAACAGACCCGCATTGAAGGCGAGATCCAGCAGCTGGATGATGACTATCCGGTTGTTGAGCTTTGGGAAGTGATTACAGGAGCTGCTGAGGGCCGCACCACCGAGCGCGATATTACCTTGTTCGACTCTGTTGGCTTTGCCATCGAGGACTTTTCCGGCCTGCGCTACATCTATGATCTGGTGAAGCAGGACGAAACAACTCAGGACCTGGAGATGATTGCTGAACCGGCTGATCCGCGCAATCTCTTTGGCCTTTTAGAAGTTAAACAAGCTGCCGAGTAAGAGCAGCGGTCATCGTTAAACTATCCCTTGCCCGGGGTTTGTAAGCGCCTGCCCACCTAGCAGGCGCTTCTTTTTTGCTTTGTTGGCTTAGGGGCAGCAGAGCAATGCTGAAAACCGAAGCTCGACGCTTTTCCTGATCATTTACAGGATAGACTCGATGTGAACTTTCTTTGCTTCTTCCCAGATCGCATCAATGAAGATGCTGATGGTCTCGCGCAGTTCAACGCTGTTGTTTGGATCGACCTGTTCAGCAAGGAGCTCATCAAACAATCCTGCTTCTACAACTCGGCCTTCTACGACCTCCGCAATCTCAGGGGTGTACTTTTCTGAGATAAACTGTGTGATCACATCGAGGGTATCCACGGCTGCCTGCCTGATCTCATTATCAGGGACGGAGAAGTTCCCCTCCAGCAAGTTTGCCGGAAGCACAGAGGCCACGTCATGGTTTTCCGGTTCTGCTGCTTTTACTTCAACTTTGGAAACGAATGGCGCAAGTGGATCGCTATTCAACTTTTCGTCTGCATAGTGAACACCGGTTACGACCTGCTTTGATGTCAGGCTGTGGTTTTGGCCAGCTGAGAAACCGCAGGCGTTGCAGGCCTGATCGTACGCTTGTGTTCCAAGCGTTTCGCCATATTTGTCCAGGAGTGCAGTGCGGAACGCCCCCTGATCTGCTGCTTTTTGAGTATCTAAATTGCCTTGCAGAGCAAGCCAGGAGACAAAACGACCCTGAATAGACGTGCTTGCCCGACGGGTTTGCACATTCCCATCCGCAACCGTCAGCTTTTGAGAAGGCGCTGAATCAACCGCGATATTCTGAAAATTGCTCAAGCTAACTGAAGTCATAGTGTCCATCCCATTCTGCTGGTTTCTTTTGTAATGGGATCAGGCTAACGCTAAGTCAGAAACGCCCCTGTTTTATTCATCACAGCGCTCATGACACCTGAGTAACAACTCTGTCAGATAGGGGATGAGAAGCAGTCATTGTTGGCCATTTTTATGGAGTAAGGAGCTGAAAGGCTTTGACTTTATGAGAGGCAACGCGAACTGGACCACGCCCGCCTAAAACCGTGAATAACTGAATCAATTTCAGCCAACCCAAGCTGGTTTGTTCAGTTTGGCGCTGCTGGAGAGTTCCGAATTGAACCACAACTCAAATCTGCCAGTTATTGAAGTCAGAGTTTAAAGGCAAGCATGACAATCGTGAGTGAGAGCCCAAAGCAGTCTTTCTTCATGCTCTCACCAAGTTACACCCATGCCACTTTATCTATGCGGGCTCTGGATGCATCCTCACTCACTTGTTGCGCCGATTGTAGCAAGCCCGCATTTTTGCTGTCTCACGAGAGCTTAACTTTGCTTTTGGGCGATAGATATCAAACTCAAATGTTTCGCTACGGCCAGCGTCAGCACGAAACCCCTGAGGTGCATTTGGTTTGATCTCTTTCAAGCATGACCCGTACGCTTTGAAAGAGATAAAGGCGCGCTTACTTTGTTCGCTTGAGCCACAAGCGCCCAGAAGGCTGAGCATTGCGATTGAGGCCAGCACAAGAGGCGCAGATTTCATTTTCATAAAGCAGAGCTTTCGTTGTTTGGGTGACACTTCTTATGATTTGATCGCTTCACGTTTACGACAAAGCCAGTGCTCTTGAATTCGCCAATTTTGGTTGCTTCAAAATGAGCGCTACTGAGCTTCTGACATGCCGAAAATCGACGGCATGGATACCACAAAAAATGAGAGGCACAACATGGCGACGGCGCTAAATGCTCGTTAGAAGCAAATTACAACTTCAGGCACAACCTTGCCGGAATACCCGCTCTGATATAAGACTGCGCCCACTTGTTATGGCTTAGGTTTAAAGGGGCTCGTGCGGCTATGATTACTTGTTATGTGCATTATGAGTTGAACCCGGCAAAGGTTGCTGAGTTTGAGCATTATGCCCGGCTTTGGATTCCGTTGGTTGAGAAGTTTGGTGGCCAGCATCACGGGTATTTTCTGCCCCATGAAAGCGCGAATGATTTGGCGTTGGCTTTGTTCTCGTTTCCATCGCTCGCAGCCTATGAGCAGTATCGCAAAGACAGCATGGAAGACGAAGACTGCCAGAAGGCCTTTGCCTATGCTGAAGAGACACAGTGCATCCGCCGGTATGACCGCCAATTTTTGCGGCCTGTGCTGAAGTAACCCGGGGAGTGGTGCCTGAGGTGAAGTCTACTTTGTGTGTTTCAAAGAGTATTCGACCACCTTGTCGCCTGCGATAAGCAACAGGAGTTTCTTGGAGTCTCGTTTCACTTCAACAGGGCATTTCTTTGAGGCTTCGGCTTTGATTTCCGTGAGTTTTTTGTCGAGAGCGGCGAGTTCGCGTTCGGCTTTCCGGAAGTCATTCCGTTTTTTGCTAGCTTTTTTCCAATGGGGGGGCAAGCTTTAGGAGGTTGGCTTGGGCTTCATCATACTCTTTGTCTTCACTGAGCTTTTTGACGTCGCCTTTGTTTTTCTTGCTTGCCTCATTCAGCTGAGCGACCAGCTTGTTATAAAGCTTGTCGAGGTCCTCAAAACCGCTGCTTTCGCGCTCCAGTGAGTTTTTGAGCCGTGTCAGCTTTCCATGCGCTTCAGAGATTTTGGAGACTTTTGGGGAGTCCTCAACGGCTGCCTCATAGCTTTTTTCAAGAAAGGTCTTATTGCCCAACTCCTTGTCAAACTTGGTAATGTCCAGCAGGTGGATGCCGTGTTTGTGGTCCATCTTCTGTTTGAGATCAGAGAAGCCACTGCGGAAATCAGAAAGGTTCTTAAAGGTCTTCAGGGTTTTTCCGGCCATTTTTTTTCACCTGCTTTTGCTCTTTCAAAAAACGCTAATGCAAAACAGGCAGGCTCAAAAGGAAGAGGTCTTTCGTTAGTTAAGCAAAGCAGAACCGGAGGTGACAAAAGCAAGAGTTACAGCGAGACAATTCGCATTGGTCTGTCTGAAAGACCAGGCCGGAAACGGCACAGGTCTTCCCCCGCGCACAAACGTTCCTTTGAGAATTTAAAGTGGGTGGGTTGAGTAAAATACTATTTCCTCAAAACCTGAAATATCCTAGTAGTTTTGCTGGGCAATGCAGTAAGGGCCGACCCTTTTGATTTTCCCAACCTCCGTTCACTCGCAGTGCTTTGAGCAAGATGAAGCGCGCGCAGCATTGGTTTGTCAAAAAATGAAAAGCTTCACCGCCGCTTGTCAAAAAATTGCAAAAGACTCCGTCGGTCTGTTCTGGATTATGGTCAAAACCATGGTTCCCGTGATGATCCTTGTGCGCATTCTGATGGAATTAGGGCTGGTTGATTATCTTGGCGTTGCGCTTGAACCGCTGATGGGCCTGATGGGACTGCCTGCTGCAACGGGGCTTGTGCTTGCTGTTGGTTTGCTGGTGAGCACCTATTCTGCCGTGGCTGTAATGCTGACCATTTTGCCACTGGTGTCGCTGAGTGTTGCAGATGTGACCGTACTGCTTTCTGTGGTGCTGATCGCCCATGCATTGCCACTGGAACAGAGTATCTCCCGCCGCGCCGGGATCAGCTTTGTGTTTTCCTCCAGCCTTCGGTTCGTGGTGGGCATCACCTACGGCATGGTGCTGAACCTGTTTTACTCTGCGGGTGGCTGGCTGCAGCAGTCGATCCAGCTTGACTGGCTGCCTTTCGCGCCAACGATTGAAGAGACATGGCTGCAGTGGGGCTATTCCAGTGCGTCTCTGCTCTTCACCATGTTCTGGATTATCATGGGGCTGATCATCTTCCTGAAACTGCTGGAACTGATGAAGATCACCGACCTGATTGGCTGGCTGCTCTCTCCATTGCTGCGTCTCATGGGCATCAGCAAGGCCGCAACGCCGATCACCATGGTTGGTGTTTTGCTTGGGCTTTCTTACGGTGGTGGTCTCATCATCAAAGAAGCGCAGGAAGGCAAGTTATCCTCTCGCGATGTGGTGCTGTCGCTTTCTTTCATGGGCATCTGCCATGGGTTGATTGAGGATCCGCTAGTGATGATGGCATTTGGCGCGCACTGGTCCGGCGCACTGGTTGGGCGCTTTGTGTTCTGCGTTGCAGCCATGGCGCTGATTGGTCGTCTGATCCAGATGATGCCGGAGGATGCATTCAACCGGTTCCTTTACCGCCCAGCGAAAACAGCTAAGGCGGTTGGCTGATACCCTATCCTGTTCCTGATGCTTGGTTACGTTTCAGGAAGAAGCCTCGCTTAAAATGTTTCGCAGTGAGCCTCCTCTGGTCTGATTGCGGAACACGTGCATGAACGAAATACCTCCTCAAGAGACGCGCATTCCTAACGAGGCCTGGTTTGAAACCAGGTGGTGGTGGCGGGTGAAGATGTGGCTGCAGTGGACCAGCTGGCTGCAGTACCTGCCCAATCTGGTGGTTGTGGTGCTGTTGCTGGTGTTGGCTGGGATCGGCGCGCTGGTTGGGTGTCGGCCATTTCTGTTAGTGGATTTGCCACTTATTCTTGCGGTGCTGTTGTTTTTTAATCTGATTTTCGATGTGGTGACGGTTCGGTATGGCTTTCACCCGGAAGAACCACTGCCAACCAGCCTTGAGCATCTGGATGCCTTTGAGTTGCTGCGGACGCGGGTCTCGTGCCGGTCCTTTCAAAAGCGGCTTATGAGCGAAGAGCATCGCCAAATGGTGCTTTCAGTGGCAGAGCGGACTAGCAAGCCAGAGCATTGTCTGAGCCCTCACCCCATTCGCTTTGAGTATGTCGACAATCCGCTTGTGGTTTGGCCTGCGGTTGGGACGCATGAGTTTTTGGTGGCTATTGCACCGCGTGCGTATCATGAGATGGCAGTGGTGGATGTGGGGCGCAGTTTGCAGAAGGTGGTGATTGAGGCCACACGGCAAGGGCTGGCAACCTGTTGGATTGGGCCGGGAGCGGACCACAAGAGCATCATCAAGCATCTGGGTGCACGGTTTGATCCTGAGAAGGATCACATCATCTGCGTTTGCGGGTTTGGGTATCACTCCCGCTACACCCCGCTGGCGATCCGCCTCATCCAGAAGACACAGCGGCATCGGCTGGATGTGCAGGACTTGTTCTTTGCAGATACTGGTTTCACCAAGCCGCTGAACACGAACGCACGGCCCTATCGGGAGTTTGGGCGATGCTATGAGGTGTGCCAATG
>NZ_LCWX01000071.1:43569-48033 GCF_001431305.1 Pseudovibrio sp. POLY-S9 | reverse complement strand
GAATGCGCGGATACGGCGGGTGGATTTTTGTGCGGCGACGCATTCACGGTACTACGCCATGGTGGCCTTGGGGATTTGGCTGGCGAACTGGGAATGCGGGTGTGAGGCGCTTGGCAAGGCGGGGCGGTTTGAGCAGTTATCCTCTGAGGACCGTGGTGAAGGACCGTTTCCGGATCTGCCGCGCTATGTCATCTCGTGGGTACCTGAGGAGACGAGCTCCTCAGGTTGAGCTTATCGGCTTAGACCCAGCGGACGTGCTTTGTGGTGTTGCTGGTGTGGTCGGCAGCTGGTGGGCTGGCGTGTTTTTGTTGCGGTGATTTCAGCTCGCTCAACGCATCCTCAATGATATCGTTGAAGCTCTCGACCGTGATGGAGCTCAGGAACGTCTCATCCTCCCGCTTCTCAATGAGCCGCTCAATAGCGAGATCGCGGATTGGGGGGATGTTGGCTGCAAAGTAAGTGCCTGTCGCCTCGCTGTCCCAACCAATGCCAGGGACGCCGTGCTGCTCGGCCAGTGTGGGGAAATTCTCCCAGTTCAGCTGTCGTGACAGATCATGGATGGCGATTTCCGCATTTTCTGGCAGGGAGTGCAGGAAGCTTTGTTCTGCGTATTTCCAGACCTGCTTTTCAAAGCGCTCAACGGCGATCTTCATCGGATGAGGTGTCTCGGAAACTCTCAGAGCCTCCCCCTTCTCGACAGGTCTTTGGTCTTGCAGCACATTACGATAGATACTCTGCAGCAGTTCATTGCCCCAAGCCTTGGAGGTGGCATTTTCGGCCAGCAGTGGATCATACTTCCCGGCAATCTCTGTGCTGAGACGGGCCATCAGTTCCCGTTCTACGTGGAAGGGGTTCCGCTCCGTGTATTTGCCATCCGCGCGAGCAGCGAGAAGTTCGGTGTTTGTCTCCGGGGTCTCAATGATCTCACTTTGGAACGAAGGAACCGTCTGATGGGCCTTGTTCTGAACCAGATTGTTGATCGGATTGTGCTTCACATCTTCAGAGAGGGCCTTGATGCGCACTGCCGAGCTTTCGTTTCTCAGCACCTGATGTTCTGCAAAGGTGACGCCTTCCTGCACTTGCCGGGATGTCAGGCTGTGGCTTGTGCCAGGATTCTGGCCGCAAGCCCGACAGGCGGCCTGATAGGCTTTCTCGCCCAGCGTTCTGCCGTAGTGGTTGGTGAGCGCCAGACGGAAGGCGCCCTGATCTGCTTGCTTTTGCTCAGCACCTTCGGCCTGTTGCTTGACCCAGGTGACCAGCCGGCCTGCGATTGCAGTGCTGGAGTGAGTCTTCACCTGTCCCTCAGCAACCGTGAGCTTGCCATCCTGCGGGATGGTGTGTGCGGCGGAGACAAAACTGTTCAAACCAATCGCTGTCATTGTCCAACTCCCATGATGTCAGCGGCCCGGGCATGCTGCCCTCCCACCTTCCAGAGTAAGCAATGCATTTGCTAGTTGCTGTTCTGAGCGTCACAGGGAGCAGTGGGATTTCATAGGGAAGACTGCGTAGTTGGCACTATTTGTCATGCTCCTTCAGGAAGGCATAGATGATTTCGTGAAGGCATTCGCCGTCGAAGCTGGGAAAGTGACCGCCGTGGATGGTGCGGACAGGGATGTCCAGCAGGCGCTTCATACTGGTGATGTAATCCGCCATGTTGGAATGGTAGCAGTCTGTCACCAGTGGGCCGTCATAGACGATGTCTCCTGCGATCAGGGTTTCTGTCGTCTTCTCCCATAAAGCGATACCGCCGGGGGAATGGCCGGGTGTATGGATGACCTCGAAGTGTCGATCTCCGGTGGTGAGCACTTCGCCATCTTCCAGCAGGTGGCTGGCAGGGGCTGGTTTGACGGCGTACTCGGAGGACTTGTAGGGCTCTGGCGGAAGCGCGTCGAAGATATCGTCAGTTGCGTAAGGATCAGCCAGCGTGTTCTGACGGGTTGGATGGGCCAGCAGGTCAGCTTCTGCGATATGGATCAAGCGATGCGGAAACTCGTGTGGCAGCCGATATGGTCAAAGTGGGTGTGGCTGGCGACAGCCATGACGGACTTTTCAGCGGTGAGCGCAACATGCTCGCGCAGGCTGACCACGCCCATGCCGCTGTCTACGAGCAGATCTTTGTGGCGACCGCGCACATGCCAGATGTTGCAGCGGTAGAACTGCTTGATGTAGGGCTCATCAATCAGCGTAATGTCATCTGCCAGTTTCGTGGTGCGATACCACTTCTCCGCCGGAATGCGTTCCACCGCTCATCCCTCCTGCTTGATCAGAGAAGTCCATCATAGCCAGCTCTGGTGTGCAGGGGGATAACTTATATTGAAAGAGGTCGATTCCGCCCCGCAGCGTACTGCGGGACGAAAGAACTCAGGAAAAACGTGAAGAACGCAAATGAACGCACATAGCAACGCAAGCTCGGTTTTGCGGGGTTGTCCCCGTTTTAGGCGTTGCTGCTTGGGGAGTAATCCGCGGCATTCACAGTTTTTGGGCGACCTTCCAGCGAGAGGCTGGTGATGCGCGGGGCGGTTTCGGCGATGACCTTACCGCGGCGGACAACAGCGAGGCGGGTTGCTTTCATGCGGAGGGCTTCGATCGCATCTTTTGCCTGAAGCAACACGAAGTCTGCGTTGCTGCCGACTTTGACGCCGTAGCCTTCCAGCCCCATGATCTTTGCGGAGTTTGTTGTGACAGCCTCATAGCAATAGCGGATGTCATCGCGACTGGAGAGCTGGCCTACATGCAGGCCCATGCTGGCGACTTCCAGCATGTCTGCGTTGCCCAGCGAGTACCAGGGATCCATCACACAATCATGACCGAAACCGACGGTGATGCCGAGTTCGCGCATCTCACGCACGCGGGTCTGGCCACGGCGTTTTGGGTAGGTGTCGTGACGGCCCTGAAGCATGATGTTGATCAGCGGGTTGGCAATGGCACAGACATCGGCTTCCGCCATCAAAGGCAGCAGCTTGGAAACGTAATAATTGTCCATGGAGTGCATAGAGGTAAGGTGTGATCCTGTCACCCTGCCCTGCATGCCCAAGCGCTGTGTCTCGTAAGTCAGTGTCTCAATGTGGCGTGAGAGAGGATCATCGGATTCATCGCAGTGCATGTCCACGCGCAAGCCGCGTTGTGCTGCGATTTCCATGAGGGTCTTCACGGAGCGGGCACCGTCTTCCATAGTGCGCTCAAAGTGCGGAATGCCGCCGACCACATCTACACCCATATCCAGTGCGCGGAGCAGGTTGTTTTCCGCCGTTGGTGAACGGTAGAAGCCATCTTGCGGAAAGGCGACCAGCTGCAAGTCGATATAAGGTGCAATGCGTTGCTTTACATCCAGCAGGGCTTCCACACCGAGCAGACGATCATCACACACATCTACGTGGCTTCTGATAGCCAGCAGGCCTTGCGAGACTGCCAGATCGCAGTAGCGCAGGGCACGTTCGACAACCGCATCAATGGTCAATAACGGTTTCAGCTCTCCCCAAAGGCTGATGCCTTCCAGCAAGGTGCCGCTTTCGTTCATTCTTGGCAGGCCAAGAGAAAGGGTGGCATCCATATGGAAGTGCGGGTCAACAAATGGTGCTGAGACCAGCTGGCCCTGTGCATCAATCACACGCTCCGCTTCTGCGGTGATGCCCTTTTCAATCGCGGTGATTGTGCCGTTTTTCACCGCGATATCTACACCAGCTTCGCCAGTGGTCAGAACGGCGTTTTTGACAAGGAGATCCAGAGACATGAGTGGTGCCTTTCTTGCTTTTCCAGCTTAACGCTGACCACGGAAATAAGGTTGCAGCAGGGCGCGTGGGTAGTCTGCCTTGCGAGCCACAAGCACCAGCGCCACGATGGATAGCAGGTATGGGATCATCAGGAAGACCTGCGATGGGATCACCGCGCCGACCTCGTTTTGCAGGCGGATCTGGAAGGCATCAAACGCGCCAAACAGCAGTGCACCCAGCAAAGCCTTACCCGGTCTCCAACTTGCAAACACCACCAGAGCAATGCAGATCCAGCCGCGTCCGTTGATCATGCCAAAGAAGAAGGCATCAAAGGCGGACATGGTGAGGAAGGCACCGCCCAGCGCCATCAACGCAGACCCGGTCATGATTGCCCCGATACGCAATGCGAATACCGAAAGGCCTTGTGCTTCAACGGCGGATGGGTTGTCGCCTACTGCACGGATGGCGAGGCCAAGCGGCGTGCGATAGAGCACGTAGCTGACCAGCAA
This sequence comes from Pseudovibrio sp. POLY-S9, assembly GCF_001431305.1. NCBI lineage: Bacteria > Pseudomonadati > Pseudomonadota > Alphaproteobacteria > Hyphomicrobiales > Stappiaceae > Pseudovibrio > Pseudovibrio sp. POLY-S9. The sequence goes on along the minus strand of NZ_LCWX01000071.1, from coordinate 43,814 downwards.
GACCATGGCGAGTGCCAGAAAGGTCATGGATGTTTGCTGGAAGAGAGCTGGGCCAATGAAAGGCAGGTCTGAAAGAACCGGAATATCAAGCGGCTGGAATGCCTCGATCCGTGGTGGACTAGACACTTTTGGCAGAGCTGTGCGGTAGGTGAAGTAGCTGACCGAGGTTGCAAACATAGTTATGCCAAGGCCAGACACGTGCTGAGACAAGCCCAGCGGCACTGTGAGGATGCCGTGGAGCAAGC
>NZ_LCWX01000071.1:0-43462 GCF_001431305.1 Pseudovibrio sp. POLY-S9 | reverse complement strand
CCCCCCGCCAATGCTGCGACAAGGATGCCGCCCCAGAGGCCAGCTCCGAGCCAAACGGCCATCCAGCCACACATGGCACCAACGACAAAGATGCCCTCAATACCGAGGTTGAGCACCCCTGCCCGCTCGCAGACCAAGGCACCTAATACACCAAAGATGAGCGGGGTTGCGATGCGGATGGCAGCGGCCCAGAAATTGGCGGAGAGAAGAATATCAATGTATTCCATGGCTTATGCCTCCCCTTTGGCGACAAGTGGAGTCTTCTTAGGCCTGACAAAGCGGATTTTGAAGCGCACGAATAGGCTGGAAATCAATACGCAGATCAAAGACATGGCGACCACAAGATCAGCAATATAACTGGACACGCCCATGGCACGGCTCATGCTATCTGCCCCCACAAAGACTGCCGCGATGAAGACAGCAGCCACAACCACACCAACGGGTGAGAGGCCTGCAAGCATGGCGACCACGACGCCGGTGTAGCCGAAGCCCGGGGAGATATCGGCAGTCAAATACCCTTTGAGGCCAGCCACTTCGCTGACACCAGCAAGGCCTGCCAATGCACCGGAGACCAGGCCGACTTTGATGAACGTGGAGGTGACCGGAATGCCAGCATGTTTTGCGGCGGAGACATTTTCTCCCGTTGCGCGGATTTCAAAACCCCAGACGCTGCGCTTCATCATGATGTAGATGATCAGGGCTGATGCCAGTGCGATCACGAGGCCCCAGTGGATGCGCATGCGGGCGAACATCTTGGGCAGTGTGGCGGCGCTGGTCATGGGTTCTGACTGCGGCCAGCCCATGCCCATGGGGTCTTTCATCGGGCCTTCCAGCATCATCTGCACAAACAGCAGCACGACGAAGTTGAGCAGCAGTGTGGTGACCACTTCATCTGTGCCTAGCTTCGTTTTCAGCAGGGTTGGCACCAGCATCAAGGTGCCGCCAGCAATCATGCCCGCCAGTATAATCAGCGGGATCATAATGTAGGCGGGCGCGGAGATTGCACCGGTGCCGACAGCGACTGCGGCAAGCGCGCCCACATAGAGCTGGCCTTCTGCGCCAATGTTCCAGAGTTTGGCACGAAAGGCGACACTTACGGCCAGACCCGTGAAAATGAGCGGCGTTGCGCGGGCTAAAAGCTCAGAGAATGCGAACTTGGAGCCGAATGCGCCTTTGAAGATATGCCCGTAGGCGGCGAAAACTTCTCCCCCTGCTGCTGCAATGGGGATCGCGGCAAGCACGAGCGCGGTGATTCCTGCGATAACTGGCAGGGCAAACGCGAAGAGCGAAGAAACATTGGTACGAGGTTCAAACCGGATCATGCTGCTTGTTCCCCTTTTATGGATTGTCCTGCCATCATCAGACCAACCTGTTTCTTATCCAGCTTTTCCGTCTCCACTGGCTCGCAGATATGCCCGCGATGGATCACGGCAATCCTGTCGGATAATTGGAAGAGTTCGTCCAGGTCCTCCGAGATGAGAAGGACGCCTGCGCCTCTGTCTCGCGCCTCTTGCAGGCGGCGGTGCACATCAGCCGTTGCGCCAACATCCAACCCACGAGAGGGCTGGGCGGCAAGGACGATATCGGGTTGTTGGTCCAGCGTTCTGGCGAGGACGATTTTCTGGATGTTCCCGCCGGAGAGCAAACGGGAGACGGCAAGCGGGCCGGAGCAGCGAATGTCGTAGGCCTTGATAGCCTCCTGAGCGCGCTTGCGAATTTCGTTGAAGCGGAGAAGGCCGAAGCGTTGGTAGGCGGCCCCACGAATTTCCTCCAGAACGAGGTTTTCCTCTACCGACATGGTGCCAACGATGCCGTCGTGGTGACGGTCTTCCGGGATGCGGGCGACGCCGGATTTGATGGCAGCCGCAGCACTGGCCTTGAGCGCTTTGCCGTTGAGTTGGACATTGCCAGCGGTTGGTGTCTCCAAGCCGGAGATGACCTTAGCCAGGGTGCTTTGGCCGTTGCCGGAGACGCCTGCGAGGCCGATGATTTCCCCCTTACGGAGGGCAAGATTGACGTTCTCGATCTGCTCGCGGCCATCCCCAGCGCTGACACCGGCAAAAACCAGCGTTTCGTCTTCCGGATACCCAGGTTTGCGTTCTGCAGTTTGGACGGAATGCCCGACCATCACCTCAGCCAATTGGTGGCGATCACACTGCGATGTCGGCAAGTCAGCAACAATCCGGCCCCCTCTGAGAACCGCAACACGATCAGACGCGCCCAGCACCTCGGCCATCTTGTGGGAGATGAAGATGATCGCCATGCCTTTGGCAGCAAGCAGCTTCAAAGTTTTGAAAAGGCTGTCGGATTCCTGAGGCGTGAGAACCGCAGTGGGTTCATCAAGCACCAGAATGCGGGCGTCGCGGTAGAGTGCTTTGAGGATTTCGACGCGTTGTCTTTCGCCAACTGCCAGCTTGGAAACGCGCAGATCCAGATCAACTTCTAGGCCGGAGCTCTGCATCAGCTCCTGCAGTTTTGCCCGCGCTTTGGAGCGGCTGAAGCGGCGTGAAAACAGGCTCTCAGTGCCCAAAACGATGTTCTCAAGCCCCGTCAGGTTCTCAGCCAGCGTGAAGTGCTGATGAACCATACCTATCCCCGCTTCAAGGGCCGCCTGAGGAGCACCGGGCTCCAAATCTACCAGAATACCAGAGGAGTGGCGTACCATGACACGTCCTTGATCAGCCACATAATGACCAAACAGGATATTCATGAGCGTGGTTTTCCCCGCTCCGTTCTCACCCAGCAACGCAACGATTTCCCCGGCATGCAGGTCCAGATTGACGTTTCCGTTGGCAACCAGATCACCGAAGATCTTGGTTATGTTTTGAAGAGATAAAAGCGGATGCCCGCTCTCACTTTCTGGCATGGGATACCCTTGGACTGAAGAGGTTATGCGCGTAGCAGGCGGAGAAGACGGGCCGGGATATCCCCCCGGCCCGATCAGCGTTAATTGGAGGACTTTGGCTCTTCGTCGTTGATGTCAACAGTAAAAGACCCATCCAGAATGCTCGCTTCGACAGCTTTGACCTTGCCGAGCAGATCAGCATCCACCAGCGTTTCATCAACCACCAGCGAACCACCAGCATGACCCATGAAGGAGTACTTGCCGTAGTCTTCAGCCTTGAAGTTATTCGCCTTTACAGCCGCAATCGCAGTGTCGATTGTTGGCTCCATATGCCAGATGGCAGAGGCGAGGATGGTGTTTGGATAGTCAGCAGCGGTATCGATCACATTGCCAATCACGAAGATGCCTTTTTCCATCGCCGCATCAGACACACCGAAGCGTTCTGCATACAAAACATCCGCACCGGCATCGATCATGGCGTAAGCGGTTTCTTTCGCTTTTGGCGGATCGTACCAGGAGTTGATGAAGTTGACTGTGAAAGTCACCTCTGGATTGGTTGCCTTAGCACCATTCATGAATGCGTGCATGAGACGGTTCACTTCCGGAATAGCAAAGCCGCCGATCATGCCGATTTTGCCGGACTTGGATTTCGCACCTGCGATCATACCGGAGAGGTAGGATGGTTCGTGAATGAAGTTGTCGAACACCGCGAAGTTTGGCTCAGCTGCCGGGAAGGACGAGCCCATGAGGAAAGCTGTTTCCGGGTATTCTGCAGCCACGTTGCGCGCTGCGCGTTCTACTGCAAACGCCTCGCCAACAATGAGCTGATGACCAGCTTCGGCGTACTCACGCATGACGCGCTCATAGTCGGTGTTGGCTGTGTTCTCGGAATAGACGTAGGTGATGTCACCGCGTTCTGCCGCTGTGTTGAGCGCTTGATGGATACGTCCAACCCATTGCTGCTCAACAGGAACGGTGTAAATCGCTGCGACCTTGAGAGGTTCGGCAGCTAAAACTTTTGCTGGTAAATAAACCGAGATTATGGCCGCAAAAACAGCTACGGCTGCGAGAACATGACCTCTCACCAAACCGTTCAAACGTGTCGCAAACATGCACACCCCCTGAAATCAATAATTGTGCAGGGCTGCAGATCAGACTGCAGCCGCAATCTGCCCTATCTCGCATTTTAAGTGAAAAGGTCCTGAGCAGGACGAAGGCATTAAAAATGGCTGTATACGAGACAAAGCGGCTAATGACTAGATGCCTCAGAAGTATTTTTTGCATGACGGCACGTAAATTAATGCAGATCACACAGTACTTTTCTTATGGTATTCAGCTATTTATCGACTGTATAAATATTATTGGACCACTATATAGCTGTGGATTGAGCTAAGTGACGATAAAACACTCGAATCGAAGCAACATTATGAAATTTTACTTTTCGGTCAAATAATTTCAATCAATATTATTTTGCAATATTTTCCATGGATTGAAAAATAGCACACAGCGCCTAATGATTGCTCTGATTGCCTAAATTGCATTCACGTAGCAAGTTGATTTTATGCAGGAATTGACGCTTGCTGCTCATGGAGCAGGCAATACGAGCCTCAACGGATCGCTGAGAAAAATTTGGGAATTGTTGTGTTTACGAGCACTCTGGCACCCTTCGCAGGCTGCTCAGAGGAGTGCAACCGCACCCCTCACATCGCAGTATCATGTCGCTCAGGCAGTCACGGTTGCAGCTTCCCAGTCAGTCAGGATCTGCATGATCTGACGGCTGTCCTCAACACTCGGAGCCGGACTTTCCAGCGCCTTGTTGCCAGCTTCGATCGCTTCGCGGATCGCTCTGACCTGATAAATAAAGGCGTTGCCATCTGCCGTAACTGTGCGCGTGTCGCCCGGTTTTTCGTATGGGGTAACTGTGAAGATATTCCCCTCAGTTTCCGGTAGCCATGGGTTGGAATTCAACACCAGACTTGCCTTGGAGCCAAGCACTGTGAAACCGGCATGCAGACCGTAGTCTTCCGCCGTGTGAAGCTGGCAAACAACACCGTTATTCAACCGCAACGTCGCTGCTGACTCGCAGATGTTCCCATCTGCACCACGTCGGCCCATTGCCGATATGTTATAATTATCAAAGATATGGGTCGGGAATGCAGTCTGTAACAGAAGATGCATCAGCGACGTTGGATAGCAACCAAGGTTATAAAGTGCCCCCTTGCTGTGTGGGTTCACGAACCTGGCAATTGACGCGCAGTACTGAGCTGTAATCGACTGGATCTCACCCAACTCACCAGAAGCAACTACATCGCGAATAGCAGCTGCAAACGGGTGGTTCAGGTACATCAGCCCTTCCACGAAGAATACACCGTTCTCGGCAACCGCTTTCAGCGCCTGATCGGTTTTTTCCATGTCGATAGACAGCGACTTTTCGCAGAGGATTGCTTTCCCCGCATTTGCTGCCTTGACCACGTACTCATGGTGAATGTGGTTTGGGAGAGCGATGTAAATGATATCAACGGCTTCGTCTTCAATCAGCTCGTTGAAGTCATCAAAGGTATGCTCAACATCGTACTTTTCTGCGAAGACTTTCAGAGGCACTTCTGACCGACCTGCCACGGAATGTATCCGCGTCGATCCTTCCGCTTGTATAGCGTCTGCCATTGTCAGCGAGATGAAGCTTGTTCCGAGAAAGCCCCAGTTCAGTTTCGACATTGTTTTTCTCCAGAACACAGGATCCCGAGAACATCACGGGAAGAACTCCGGAAATAACCCTAATCACATTTAAGGAAGGAGAAAATACCAGAGATCAATAGCTTACTGCTTATCCAAGTTTATCGATAAAAGAGCAGGTACTCATCGCTGAGTACTTACAATTTTACTGAACCAACGGGCTATCAGAACCAAGTAAATCAATACCTTTTATCTCAGCAGACCCTGCCAGGATAGTGATGTATTGAGACACTGCTTTGGACCAGCTTGCGGCTTCCAACCATGCTCTGATGGTTTCCTCAACATGCTCGAATGGCAGGGTATTTCCCTCAATCTTCCTGTTCAGGAAAATGATGTGGTAGCCGAACTTGGTCTCAACAGGTTCGCCTGTCATCTGTCCTGCATGCATCGATTGGAGCGCTTTTTCAAACTCCGAAACTGTGCTTCCCTTGGTCAATTGGCCCAGATTTCCGCCCGTTTCTTTTGAAGGGCAAGCGGAGTACTCCAGCGCCAGATCAGCAAAGGTTTCTGGCTTGTCCAGAAGTAGTTTGATGACATCGTGGGCACGGGCCTTGGCTATGCTGCGAGCAGTGTGTTGCTCTGACCCAGCCGCAAACAAGATATGGCTGGCTTCATAGATTGGCTCTGAACTGAAGCGAGTCCTGTTGTTTTCGTAGTAACGCTGGCACTCATCCTTGGAAGCTGTCGGGATCTCGACCTCCTGCTCAATCAGTTCTCTGATCGCTGCATCTTCAGGGGTCTCACTTCCGTCATCCATCTGTTCTGGTGCAGCCTCAATGTTCAAGGCCTTGGCTTGCTGCAACAACAGTTCGCGGACGACTAACGCTCTCGCAGCAGCTTGCACTGCCTGACCTGGGTTCTCAGCCGGATGGTTTTGGGCCTCTGCCAGAATGTCTTGTTCTGAGATTTGGACCCCGTTGACCGACACATCGGTAATGATCGGTTTGCTTTTTGGAGGCACCTTAGTGCTCGGCAGATCCGCATCGGCCTGAGCACCTTCATTCAGATTTGGGTTGGTGTAGAGATTGGCCATTTCACCTCACTCAGCAGGATGGCGTGAATTGGTGGAGTTGCGCTCACGCACGATCTGGTAGCCGGGACGCCACAAGTATCTTGCCGGAACGCTGAGCATATGCACCAAGCGTGTGAACGGGAAGATGAGCAAGATCGTCAGCCCCACGAACAAGTGCAACTTGAAGACCCATGAAGCATCAACGACATAGCTTGCTGCATCACCACGGAATGTGAAGATGCCTTGTGCCCAGCTCATGAATTTGACCATTTCCTCACCGTCCAGATGCATGAGGGAAACAGGTATAGTTCCAAGCCCCAGAAGCAACTGGAAGCCCAACAGACATATAATGAAGGTGTCCATTGTGCTGGAGACTGCTCGTACACGCGCATCATACAAGCGACGATAAATGAGCATCCCTGCACCCACAATCGCCATCAGGCCAGCAATACCGCCGACGACGACAGCAAGAACCTGTTTGGCACCGTGACTGATACCCACCAGATCGAACAGGACTATTGGGGTCAGCAATCCAACCAAGTGGCCAAAGAAGATGATCAACACCCCCACATGAAAGAGCACTGAACCCCAGACCAACTGCCTGCGGCGCAGGAGCTGGCTTGAACCAGCACGCCAGCTGTAAGGCTCACGATCATAACGGATGATTGTACCAACAATCAAAACCGAGAGGGCGATGTATGGATATATTCCAAAGAACAACGTGTTGAAGAAGCCAGACATTTCTAGTTCTCCCCTTGAATGTTCTGGGTCGTGGTATCAGGCGGGCGTCTGTCCGCAGCTCTCATTTGCATTCTTAAGCGATCAGGGCCGCAACTGCCCTCTCCTGCATTGCCACCAAACTTGACGACCTCTTCCTGCCAAATGCGATCCATGGCTTCGAGATCATTTGGGTCATCTTCGGGCTCTGCAAGAATATTGGAGAGGAGCTCCTTGGAAGGTGCCGCTTTGCTGATTTCAGCAACAGCCCCAAACGCATTGGCATAGATTGAGCCCTTCTTTTTGAGACGCAAACGAAGGGCCTCAAAGATATGCGCAGTCTGGCCAAGCAGTTCCTGCCCCTCTGTAAATGGTTGATGCGCCAGATATTCGAGGAACAATGGGATGTAGTCAGGTAGTTCCGTGGTCTCTACCGCGAAACCGTTTGTCAGGTACATCTCACGCAGATCGACGAGAGCTTGACCGCGGTCTCTGCTCTCACCATGCACATGCTCAAACAGGTGTAGTGAATGTGAGCGGGTCCGATCAAACAGGAACACGTATCTTTCCTGCACCTCATAGAGATCTTTAGTAGCCAGATCATCGCAAAGAGTGCAGATCATTTTCTGGCCTTTTGCAGAGAGCAAGCGATCTGAGTTTACCGCTTTTTTCAGTGCTGGCAGGTCATCCAGCAGTTCTTGCGTCGGGTAGTTGAGCAAGAGCGAGAGGATTTTTAAGGAGACGATCATCCGCGCATCTCCTTAAATATATCCGTTGGGGTTTCGACAGTTTTCTTGCGGGAACCACCGAACAGGTCAGTTCCATCACTGCCGCCAGAGCAACCATTGCCGAAGGAGAAACCACAGGAGCCACGAACATCGTAGGCATCCTCGGACACTTCACGGTGAGTGGTTGGAATGACGAAGCGATCCTCATAGTTGGCTATCGCCATGATCTTGTACATGTCTTCAATCAACTCAGAAGTCAGACCCACTCGTTCAGCGATAGCTTCATTGACTACGCCATCAACTGACTTGGAGCGCATGTAGGAGCGCATGGCGAGCATCCGTTCCAACGCCGTGACAACAGGCTCGTCTTTGCCTGCTGTGAGGAGGTTGGAGAGGTAGCGGACCGGAATGCGCATGCTCCGGACATCCGGTAGGTCACCATCCCAACCGATCTTACCAGCCTCTGCGGCTGACTGGATTGGGGAGAGAGGTGGAATGTACCAAACCATTGGCAGTGTGCGGTATTCCGGGTGAAGTGGGAAAGCCACTTTCCAGTCGATTGCCATCTTATAGATCGGCGATGCCTTGGCAGCCTTGAGCCAATCCTCTGGAACACCATCTTTACGGGCTTGTTCGATCACCTTTGGATCATGCGGATCAAGGAAGACCTTCAGTTGCTCTTCGTAGAGGTCCTTCTCATCCTTGGTTGAGGCTGCTTCTTCGATCTTATCCGCATCGTACAGGATCACACCCAGATATCGGATGCGGCCCACACAGGTTTCTGAACAGACTGTAGGCTGCCCTGACTCGATGCGTGGATAGCAGAAGATGCATTTTTCTGATTTGCCGGAGGACCAGTTGAAGTAGATCTTCTTGTAAGGACAGCCAGAAACGCACATGCGCCAGCCACGGCATTTTTCCTGATCAATCAGGACGATACCATCATCTTCACGCTTATAGATGGCACCTGATGGACATGCAGCAACACATGTTGGGTTGAGGCAGTGCTCACACAGACGTGGCAGATACATCATGAAGGTGTTTTCAAACTCGCCGTAGATTTCCTTCTCAATACCCTCAAAGTTGTAATCCTTTGAGCGCTTGGAGAACTCACCACCGAGAATTTCTTCCCAGTTTGGTCCCCATTCAATTTTTTCGATCCGCTCGCCCGTGATCGCTGATTTTGGGCGGGCAGTTGGGAACTGAGCGCTTTCAGGAGCGCCCTGTAGGTGCTCGTAATCATAATCAAACGGCTCGTAGTAGTCGTCAATTTCTGGCAGATCAGGGTTAGCAAAGATCTTCGCCAGAATGCGCCATTTGGCACCCATCTTGGGAATGATCTTGCCATTGCGTTTGCGAACCCAGCCACCGTTCCATTTCTTCTGGTTTTCCCAGTCTTTGGGATAACCAATACCGGGTTTGGTTTCCACGTTGTTGAACCAGGCGTATTCAACGCCTTCTCGGTTGGTCCAAACGTTTTTACAGGTCACTGAACAGGTGTGGCAGCCAATGCATTTATCCAGATTCAGCACCATTCCGACTTGAGCGCGGACTTTCATTCTGCTGCCTCCTGACCACTGTCATCCAGTGGTTCTTCCATCCAGTTCACTTTTTCCAGTTTGTGAACCACAACGAACTCATCGCGGTTGGAGCCAACCGTTCCATAGTAGTTGAAGCCGTAGGATTGCTGCGCGTACCCACCAATCATGTGTGTTGGTTTGGTGACGGTTCTGGTCACCGAGTTATGGATACCACCGCGTTGTCCGGTGAGCTCAGATCCCGGTGTATTCACGATCTTTTCCTGAGCGTGATACATGTAGATCGTGCCTTCCTTCATGCGCTGAGAGACCACCGCACGCGCCACAAGCGCACCGTTGATGTTGAAGACTTCGACCCAGTCATTGTCTTCAATGTCAGCTTTTTGCGCATCAACCTCTGAGATCCAGACCACCGGACCACCACGGTTGAGCGTGAGCATCAACAGGTTGTCGGTGTATGTGGAGTGGATGCCCCACTTCTGGTGCGGGGTGATAAAGTTGAGCACCAACTGCTTTCTGCCGAGAGACTTATCATCGATCACCGGTTTGACGCCTTTGGTGTCTATCGGCGGCCTGTACACGCAGAAGCCTTCGCCAAATGCACGCATCCAGAGGTGATCCTGATAGAGTTGCTGACGACCGGAGATCGTTCGCCACGGGATCAGCTCATGCACGTTGGTGTAGCCTGCGTTGTAGCAAACATGCTCAGACTCGATGCCAGACCACGTTGGTGAAGAGATGATCTTTCGTGGCTGAGCGACGATATCGCGGAAGCGGATTTTCTCTTCTTCCTTCGGCAGTGCCAGATGGGTGTGGTCTCTGCCAGTGAACTCAGAGAGAGCAGCCCAAGCTTTGACAGCCACTTCACCATTGGTTTCCGGGGCCAGAGACAGGACGACTTCACTTGCATCGATATCCGTTTCGATCCTGGCCAAGCCTTTGGTTGGCCCGTCTTCAAGCACCTCTCCATTTAGGCCTTTGAGGAGGTCTACCTCGTGCTCGGTGTTCCAGCTGATGCCTTTGCCACCGTTGCCGAGTTTACTCATCAGTGGGCCAAGAGCCGTGAAGCGCTTGTAGATGTTTGGATAGTCTCGTTCGACAACAACAACGTTTGGCATAGTCTTGCCGGGTTGCGGATCAATATCACCCTTCTTCCAATCCGCTACGTCGAATGGCTGGGCGATTTCACCAGCTGTATCGTGCAGGATCGGGACAAGGACGACGTCCTTTTCCTTGCCGAGAACTTCTTGTGAGACTTCAGAGAAGGACTTGGCAATACCCTTAAAAATCTCCCAGTCACTGCGGGCTTCCCACGCGGGATCAGCTGCACTGGAAAGTGGATGAATGAAGGGGTGCATATCCGAAGTGTTGAGGTCGTTTTTCTCGTACCATGTGGCTGTCGGCAGAACGATATCCGAATACACGCAGGTGGTGGACATACGGAAGTCGAGCGTGACGAGCAGATCGAGTTTTCCTTCGGGCGCATTGTCATGCCAGACAGCTTCTTTTGCACGCTGACGGCCTTCTTCACCGAGGTCTTTGCCAAGTACACCATGCTCAGTACCGAGTAGATGGCGAAGGAAGTATTCATGACCTTTACCGGAGGACCCAAGCAGGTTGGAGCGCCAGACGAACAGGTTGCGCGGCCAATTGGCTTCGCTGTCGGGGTCCTCACAAGACAGTTTGAGGCCGCCAGACTTCAACTCCTGAGCAATGTAGTCTTTAGCTTCTTTGCCGCTCTCTTCTATCGCTTTGGCAACTTGAAGCGAGTTGGTCTCAAGTTGCGGTGCTGATGGCAACCATCCCATGCGCTCTGCGCGGATGTTGTAATCGATCAGCGACGCATCCCAATCTCCATCCGGGGCCGTTGGTGACAGGATCTCATCCACCTTGAGCGTCTCGTAGCGCCATTGATCTGTATGCGCATAGAAGAAGGATGTTGAGTTCATATGCCGTGGTGGGCGTGTCCAATCCAAGGCGAATGCAAGTGCTGTCCACCCGGTTTGCGGGCGAAGTTTTTCCTGCCCCACATAGTGGCTCCAACCACCACCGGATTGACCAACACAGCCGCACATCACCAGCAGATTGATAATACCGCGGTAGTTCATATCCATGTGGTACCAGTGGTTCAGACCAGCACCGAGGATGACCATGGAACGTCCGTTGGTCTTCTCGGCGTTTGTCGCGAACTCGCGGGCCGTTGTGATGATATGATCTTTGGGAACGCCAGTGATTTTCTCTGCCCATGCAGGCGTGTAAGGCAGTTCCTCATCATAGGACTTGGCAGAGTTTGGATCATCTAATCCGCGATCCAGACCGTAGTTGGCAATAAAGAGGTCGAAAACGGACGCTACAAGCGCTTCACCCTCCGCCAGCTTCACTTTCTTTGCGGGGACTTTGCGCACCATCACGCTTTCATGGTTGGTTCCCGCAAAGTGGTCATGCTCACGATTGCCGAAGTATGGGAAAGCCACGTCAGCGACTTCATCATGATCAGCTTTGTCAATGAAAGACATGGCGAGGTCCGTGTCTTTGCCGGCGCCGTCTCTTTCTTCAAGATTCCATTTGCCTTTTTCCCCCCAGCGGAAGCCGATGGAGCCATGCGGAACCACAATCTTCTTCGACTTGCGGTCCAAGGCGACGGTTTTCCATTCCGGGTTATTTTCTTCACCCAGCTTGTTGGCAAACTCAGAGGCGCGCAGGAGACGTTCCGGGATAAACTTGCCGTCTTTTTCAACTAGGCGAACCAGCAGCGGCATGTCGGAGTACTTACGGCAGTAGTCCTCGAAGTATTTTGCCTGCCTGTCCAAATGGTATTCACGAAGGATGACATGACCCATGGCCATCGCCAGAGCTGCATCAGTGCCCTGCTTTGGATGAAGCCAGAGATCCGAGAACTTGGCCGCTTCCGAGTAATCTGGGCAGACCACAACTGACTTAGTGCCTTTGTAGCGGACCTCGGTGTAAAAGTGCGCATCCGGTGTACGCGTTTGTGGAACGTTGGAGCCCCACAACATCAGGAAGCCCGCATTGTACCAATCAGCGGATTCAGGCACATCGGTTTGCTCACCCCATGTTTGTGGTGAGGCAGGAGGCAGGTCGCAGTACCAGTCGTAGAACGACATGCATGTGCCGCCGAGCAAGGACAGGTAGCGAGTGCCAGCTGCGTAAGAAATCATGGACATAGCCGGAATTGGCGAGAAGCCAACGACACGGTCTGGTCCCCATTTCTTCGCGGTGTAAGCATTTGCTGCTGCGATGATTTCGTTGACTTCTTCCCAAGTGGCTCGCACAAAACCGCCGTGTCCGCGCACTTTCAGGTAATCTGCGCGCTTTGCGGGATCATCCTGAATGGCTGCCCACGCAGCGACCGGCGATTTCACTGTCCGCTCGTTACGCCATAGCTTGAGGAGGCGAGAGCGTATGAGTGGATGCTTCACCCGGTTTGCGGAGTACATATACCAACTGTAGCTGGCACCACGAGAACAACCCCGTGGCTCATGGTTTGGCAGGTCCGGGCGGGTACGCGGATAATCCGTCTGCTGGGTTTCCCAGGTGACAATCCCGCCTTTAACGTAGATCTTCCAGGAACAGGAACCAGTGCAGTTCACACCATGGGTCGAGCGTACGATTTTGTCGTATTGCCATCGCTTTCGATAGCTGTCTTCCCAGTTTCTATTCTCATTGGTTGTAACACCGTGCCCGTTTGCAAAGGTACCAGTGTCCTGTTTTGCGAAGAAGTTCAGTTTATCGAGTAGTAGAGACATCTGAAATGCCCTTCACGTTATTTGCTTAGCACGGAACGGAGGCACCCTTGCGGGTGTAGAAGAACCACGTGATCACCAGACAGATCACGTAGAAGATGCCAAAGGCCCAAAGCGCGGCATCCGGGCCACCTGTGTAGGCGATGGATGTTCCGTAGGCTTTGGGGATGAAGAAGGCACCGTAGGCTGCAATTGCAGAGGTGAAGGCGATGATGGCCGCACTTTCACGTTCTGACTGGCGCAGGTGAGCTGTTGCATCCAGCTCAGGCATCAAGAGGCCGACCTGTTGGCGCATGATGGTCGGGATCATCTGGAATGTAGAGGCGTTGCCTACACCTGTCAGGAAGAACAGAGCCATGAAGCAGGCAAAGAAGCCCCAGAAAGCTCCCGGCTCTGTTTTGATGGACAGGAAGAACAGCACGCCACCAACAGCAACCGCCATAAACAAGAAGGTCCAGAAGGTTACACGGCCACCGCCGTACTTGTCGGAAACCCAACCCGTACCAGCCCGGGAGAGTGCACCAACGAGAGGTCCAAGGAATGCGAAGGTGAGTGCATTTACTTCCGGAAACTGTGTCTTCATGAGCAGCGGGAAGCCTGCGGAATAACCGATAAAACTACCGAAGGTTCCTGTATAAAGAATGCACATGATCCAGTTGTGCGCTCTTGAGAAAATGATGGATTGTTCTTTAAAGCTCGCTTTGGCATCGGCGATATCATTCATGCCAAACCATGCGGCCAGCGTCGCGATGATGAGGAATGGAACCCAGATAAAGCCAGCATTCTGGATCCAGAGTTGGGAGCCATCCTCAAGGATTTGAGGAGCGCCACCGATCGCACCGAAGACACCAGCTGTGATGACAAGCGGCACCACAAACTGCATGACGGAAACGCCAAGGTTTCCGAGGCCTGCATTGAGCGCAAGCGCGTTCCCTTTTTCCTTCTTTGGATAGAAGAATGCGATATTTGCCATTGAAGAAGCGAAGTTACCGCCCCCGAAACCGCAAAGCAGGGCTAACAGAAGGAAGATGTTATAAGGCGTGGTGGGGTCCTGAACTGCGTACCCGATACCCAGAGCCGGAAGAAGCAGCGATGCTGTGGTCAGCGTTGTCCAAAGGCGACCACCAAAGATAGGGACCATAAAGGAATAAAAGATCCTGAGTGTCGCGCCAGAAAGGCCTGGCAGAGCAGCCAGCAGGAAGAGCTGGTCTGTCGTATAATCAAAACCGATGGCGGGTAGCCTTGCAACAACAACACTCCAAACGAGCCACACTGAGAAGGCAAGCAAAAGTGCCGGAATAGAGATCCAAAGGTTCCGAGAGGCGATCGCCTTTCCTTTGGTTTCCCAGAATTCCTGATCATCCGGTCGCCATTCAATTAGTGTGTGCCCTTTTTGAGTGTTGTTATCAGACATACATTCATTCCTTTTGGCTACATGCCCTCTCCAGACCGAATGTCCAGAAAGGGCTTCGCTGGTTACGGATACTTTTCTACGCCTGCAGGTCCGTCCGGACCTTCAACCGGCTCGTCCGGGAGATCAGACAGATCTGTTTCATCTTGCAATTCTGGATAACGCTTGCGCTCCATCCTGCGGATGGCGACGTGCATCCACACAGTCGAAACCGCAACAATGATGAAGAGAAGCATGAAGGGTGCCGTCCAAACGCCAGTCCAATCGAGCAGAACTCCAAAGGCGATTGGCAAGAAGAAGCCACCAAGACCGCCGATCATGCCTACGAGGCCTCCGACAGCACCAACATGATAGGGGTAGTAAACCGGGATGTGCTTGTAGACCGCCGCTTTACCAAGGCTCATGACAAAACCAAGAACGACGGTCACAGAGACGAAGGCACCAACACCAAGACCGAAGTTAAACTCGATTGGGCCGTCAATACCGCTGACAACATATGAGGTTTCGGGATAGCTCAGCAGGAAGAGGCAAAAGAGGGAGACGATAAATGTGAGGTACATGACAAAGCGCGCGCCCCATTTGTCTGACATCCAACCGCCCAGTGCTCTGAAAACAGATCCGGGCAGTGAATAAAGGCCAGCGAAAACGCCAGCCGTCGTGAGCTCCAATCCGTAAGCCCCGGTGTAGTATCGCGGTAGGAATGATGCGAGCGCGACAAAGGCGCCAAAGACGAAGAAGTAATAGGTGGCAAAACGCCAGACTTGCAGGTTCTTCAACGGAGCGAGTTGCTCTGATGTAGATACAGCTTGCTTGCCTTCTTTCTTGCGCTCCTGCTGAGACGGGTCATCTTTACTGAACAGATAAAACAGAACGGCTGTGACTGCCAAAACAATTGCATAAACGCGGGCTGTGCCTTCCCACCCAACTGCTACGACCAGAAATGGTGCTACGAAGTTGGTAACTGCTGCACCGACATTACCGGCACCAAAAATGCCAAGTGCAGTGCCTTGTTTCTCTTTTTCAAACCACTGGGAGACATAGGCTACGCCGATAATAAAAGAGCCACCGGCCAATCCAAGGCCCAAGGCGGCTAACAGAAACACTTCATAGGTTTGTACTGAGGTGAGCAACCAGACACAGACTGCTGTAATGAGCATCTGCAGCGGGAACATAATCCGTCCACCGAACTGCTCTGTCCATACTCCCAGGAAAATGCGGCTCACAGAACCGGTGAGCACTGGTGTGGCAACCAATAAGCCGAACTGAGTATCGGACAACCCCAGTTCGCCTTTAATGCGCACGCCAATGATGGAAAAAATGGTCCAAACTGCAAAACAGATAGTAAAAGCAAAGGTACTGAGACCCAATGCCCTATATTGATCGGAGCGAGTAACACCCTCAAGTGAATGCATAGTATTTGATCCTGAATTCTAGCAGGTAAGACAATCCACATAGAATCTCAGGAGCTTTAGCACCCAAAAGTAGAGCAACTCATAGAAAGAACAGGATTAAACGAGTAAAATTGAAATACAACTTGGAGTAAAACTATGTTTTATTTCCAACTCACGACGCGATGAAAAACACCTATCCAGACTACTTTGATGCTGGTATGTTTCGTGTAGAGGCGGGGATTTCAAAGTTAAAGCAATGTCTTACATCAACAATGTCAGGATGTTTGTGCGCGTGTTTGAGCTTGGCAGCATGTCTGCTGCGGCAAGGGACATGCATGTTTCTCCTGCAGTTGCTTCCTCCCGTATCGGAGAGCTTGAGAAGCACCTGGGTATTCGCTTGTTTAACCGCACCACCCGCACCATCCAACCCACTGAGCAAGGTAGCATTTTTTATCCTGGCGCCCGTAAAATGCTGGAAGCAATGGAAGAGGCTGAAGCGGCTGTTCAGGAGGTGACACACACTCCACGCGGCTCAATTTTTGTTTCTGCTCCACTCGGCATAGGGCGGCGTTTGATCGCACCGCTTATTCCTGAATTCCACGATACTTATCCTGAAATTCATGTTCGCCTCAGGCTCTCGGACCGTCCTCTTAACATTACTGGAGAAGGTTTGGATCTGGCATTCATTCTGGGACAGTTACCAAACTCTGAAATGCGGCTGAAAAACCTGTTGGACTGTCCTCGGGTACTGTGCGCCTCCCCTACCTATCTTGATCAGCGAGGTGAACCACAGCAAGGGGCAGATCTCCAAAACGGAAAGCATGATTGCCTACTGCTTCAGTTTCCTGGTTCCTCTGAAAGCCGGTGGACGCTTCAAACTTCTGAGGGCTTACAAAGCTTCACAGTTGGTGGGCCATTCACCTCTGATGACGGCGATGTGTTGGTGAACTGGGCACTCGGCCATCACGGCCTCATCAATGCCCCCTTGTTTGATGTTGTCGATCATTTGCTCAGCGGAGACCTTATCGCCGTCTGCACTGCTACCCCTCCTGCTGATGTGCATTTGGCATGTCTATTTCCGCACAAACGCTATCAAGACCCTAAAATCCGGCTCTTTCTTAATTTCATCAGTGAGCGATTGAAGACGTATCTAAAAGACAAGAGTTCTCAATACTCTACTCATCTTCTGAATAAGTAATTTTTGATTGGAAAGTCGTTTATGTATCTATTTTTTTCCGGCTATCCGCGAAATACTTTCAAAATAATTTTGATAATCCAACTCATTTATTAGGCTAAACTGATAGATGGGAGGAGTTTGGTGGCCCTGCCAGCTGACGAGCTTAATGGACACGGTTGATACCAGCACATTTGCCCAGTGCTTCAAACAGTGCCTCGTCGATCCCTAATTCGACGAGTGCACCTCCCCGGCAAGGAATTCAACTTAACTCGGGTTGCTGCACTTACGCGGACTGCCATTGCGTGAGTGTCGTACAAGGAAGTAAACTTACATATGAGTACTCAAACACTGCCACCCCGCATCTTTGATGCCTCTTCTGAGGGCATATCACCTTCTTCTTTCTACGCACCTTCGGGAGGCTTGCCTCCGCAAACGCAAGTCATGACAGACCGGGCAGTGTTTACTAATGCGTATGCCGTTATTCCCAAAGGCGTGATGCGGGACATCGTGACCTCAAATCTGCCTTTCTGGGAAATGACGCGTGCCTGGATTATTGCCCGGCCACTCTCTGGATTTGCTGAGACGTTTTCGCAGTACATCATGGAAGTTCAGCCAGATGGAGGCTCCCTTAAACCTGAGCCAGACCCTGAAGCACAGGGCGTGATGTTCGTTGTTCAAGGTGAGATTACTATCACAATGGGCAATGAGGCTTTCACACTTACTGAAGGTGGCTACGCCTATCTGCCTGCCGGAGCCCAATATGAAGTACGTAACAATAGCTCTCTAGCAGCCACCTTCCATTGGGTTCGAAAGCGCTATGAGGCTGTCGAAGGCATTGCAAAGCCCGACGCCCTGTTTACCCATGAAAAGAATGCTGTGGTTGCTCCCATGCCAGACACCAATGGAGCCTGGACGACGACGCGCTTTGTAGACCCCAGCGATATGCGCCACGACATGCACGTCAACATCGTGAACTTTGAGCCCGGTGGCTGCATTCCGTTTGCTGAGACCCACGTGATGGAACATGGCTTGTATGTTTTGGAAGGGAAAGCAGTCTACCGGCTGAATAATGACTGGGTTGAAGTGGAAGCCGGTGACTTTATGTGGTTGCGTGCTTTTTGTCCGCAAGCTTGCTACGCTGGCGGTCCAGGCCGTTTCCGGTACTTGCTTTACAAAGACGTCAATCGACATGCCCAGCTCGGCTCGTTTCAAAGGTGATCAAATATGGGTAATCAGGTCACAACAGAGCGCACCATACGGATTGAGAAGCTCACCTCTGCGGTATTTATGCCGTTTGGTGAACTGATTGAGACCGGCGGGACATCACCTATCCTAATCAACGAAGGCCGATGTGAGCGCTTTTCTGATCTGGCTGGTGTTGAGTTTATTGGTGGCCGCGCTGGTGTCAGCCTGTTTCAGGCAGAGCTTCGCAGCCTGCCGCACACGCTGACGATGTTGGAGCGCCATCCATTGGGCTCGCAATGCTTCATTCCGATGAACCAATCAGAATATCTTGTCATAGTCGCCGAAGATGAAGGTGGACGGCCTTCATCACCTCGTGCGTTTATGGCGAGTTCAACCCAGTCCATCAATATCAAACGGAACACATGGCACGGCGTTCTGACTCCCATCAACGGGTCAGGACTGTTCGCTGTTGTCGACCGGATTGGGGACGGAAATAACCTAGAAGAACACTGGCTGGAGGAGGCCTACTTAATAACGGAATAACACTGTGCGTCATTAGTAGGAGGGGACTAAATGACCAGCAATTCCATCGGGACACCAGAACAACTGCGTGATCCGAACTACACACCTGCCTTACATAAGGCGGTACCACTTGGCATTCAGCATGTGCTTGCCATGTTCGTCTCAAACGTTACTCCGGCGATCATTATTGCCGGAGCTGCCGGATTTGGGTTTGGCTCTGATGCAGGGGCGCAGGGCTTCCCAGACATGACATACATGATCCAGATGTCCATGCTGTTTGCCGGAATAGCTACGCTTTTTCAAACAATTGGAATGGGAGCAGTCGGAGCCCGCTTGCCGATTGTGCAAGGTACCAGCTTTGCTTTCATACCCATCATGATCCCACTCGTTGCAGGTAAAGGTGTTGAAGCTTTGCCTGCTCTGTTTGGAGGCGTGCTCATTGGTGGTTTGTTCCATGCCATCCTTGGGATGTTCATTGGTCGCATTCGCTTTGCTTTACCACCGCTGGTGACTGGCCTTGTCGTAACCATGATCGGTCTGGCGCTGGTGAAAGTGGGCATTCAGTATGCTGCGGGTGGTGTGCCTGCCATTAGCAAGCCTGAGTATGGAAGTATGCTCAACTGGTCTGCTGCGCTCATTGTTATTCTCGTCACGCTTGGTCTGAAATTCTATGCCCGCGGAATCCTAGCTGTATCTGCTGTGGTGATTGGCATCCTTGCAGGATACCTTTACGCGATGATGGTCGGCATGGTGACCGTGGACGGTATTGCCACAAGCGTTGGCCGCTCTGCATCTTTCGCCCTGCCGATGCCATTCGCCTATGGTTTTGATTTCAGCCTTGCTGCTGTGGTTGGCTTTTGTCTCATGGCGTTTGTGAGTGCTGTTGAAACTGTTGGCGATGTCTCTGGCATTACCAAAGGCGGTGCAGGACGTGAGGCGACCGACAAGGAGATCCAGGGGGCAACCTACGCTGATGGTTTTGGCACAGCCATAGCCGGTGTTTTTGGTGGTTTGCCGAACACATCCTTCAGCCAGAATGTGGGGTTGATTGCCATGATAGGCGTGATGAGCCGCCACGTGGTGACCATTGGTGCTTTATTCCTCATCGTGTGCGGACTGATACCCAAGGTTGGAGCGATCATTCGCACAATTCCCATCGAAGTGCTCGGCGGAGGTGTGATCGTTATGTTTGGAATGGTGGTCGCTGCTGGCGTCTCCATGCTTTCCGACGTCAACTGGAACCGCCGGAACATGGTGATCTTCGCGATTGCGTTATCAATCGGTCTTGGTTTGCAGCTGGATCCAAAAGCTGTTCAGTATCTGCCTGACACACTGCGCATTTTGATGACGAGTGGCTTACTTCCTGCAGCTCTGATCGCGATTGTACTCAATCTTGTATTGCCAGAAGAGCTTACTGCCGAAGCAACGGAAGAAGTTTCAGGCGGCATGGCCTCACAAGAGGATCCACCATTCAAACCAGCAGGCTCCCAAGCCTAAAGAAACTCCCCTCGCCGTTCTGCTATGGCGAGGGGAGCATCTCTTATAGTTTCTGCCATGAACCGCCGTTCTGAGAGCTTTTCACGGCTGTTTCAATGAAGTTCAGCCCATCCAGCCCATCAGATACAGTCGGAAGCAGTTTGCTGCACTCGGGTTCTGACTGACCTAAAATGCGCGCAGCCAAAACATCAGCAAACTCGTTATAGATTGTTGCGAAGGCTTCCAGATACCCTTCCGGATGACCACCTGGAATGCGTGAGACTGCATTTGCGGCCTCTATTGCATCAGGGCCACCGCGTGTGATGCGATAGCTTGACTTTCCATAGGGTGAGTAAACCAGATGGTTCGGGTCAGCTTGCACCCACTCAACACCGCCTTTGTCTCCATAAACACGCAGTCTCAGCCCATTTTCGTTACCCGGAGCAACCTGAGACGCCCACAGCATTCCCTTGGCACCATTTTCGTAGCGCAGCAGCATCTGCACATCATCATCCAGCGCTCTGCCCTCTACGAAACTTGTCAGCTCCGCCAAAACTTCTGTTGCTTTCATGCCGGATACGAAGGAGGCGAGATTGTAGGCGTGCGTGCCGATATCTCCAATACAGCCGCCTGCTCCGGATCGTTTTGGATCAGTACGCCAGCTGGCTTGCTTTTGACCTGATTGCTCAATCGGCTCAGTCAGCCAATCTTGCGGGTACTCCACTTGAATCAGACGAACTTTCCCGAGTTCACCAGCCTCAATCATAGCTTTCGCCTGCCGGACCATTGGGTAGCCGGTGTAATTATGCGTCAACAGGAACAGCTTGCCAGTTTCCTCAACCAGTTGAACAAGCTTTTCGCTTTCTTCACTCGTCGTTGTCATCGGCTTATCGCAGATGACATGGATACCGGCCTCGAGCATCGCGCGAGCTGCCGGATAGTGCATATGGTTAGGCGTCACAATGGCAACTACATCAACCGGATCATCCCGAAGCGGTTCTTTTTCTGCCATTTCTTCGAAGGAGGTATAGGCACGATCAGATGAGATATAGAGTTCTTCAGCTGACGCTTTTGCCCGCGTTGGATCAGAAGAAAGGGCACCAGCAACAAGTTCATAGCGATCGTCCAAACGCGATGCGATGCGGTGAACTGCGCCGATGAATGCACCCTGACCGCCGCCGATCATTCCCAGACGCAGTCTACGCCCCAGTTTTTTCGGAATATCCAACACTTGTTGTGGCTCAGCAGCTTCGACGGTCATTATGCATTCTCCATATTTCTCAGGCGCAAATATCGGTTAGCGCAACTGCACCACCTGAACCTGTAGGATCATTAAGTCTGAGATCGGTAATTGCAAATGCTCTTTTGCAAAAGTGTTGGTCATTTCAGAGAAACTGTTTCAAAATCCAGGCTGATTTATTGCTGACTTAAGGGAGAGTTGAAGGTCTTATGCCGAACTCATCAGAGACCACCCGAGCCTATTACGAGAAGAATGCAGAGAGCTTTATCGAGCGCACACTACATCTGGACATGGAGGAGCACTACCAACGGTTCCTCATGAGAGTACCGCCAGGTGGGCGAGTTCTCGATGCGGGATGTGGGTCCGGGCGTGATGCCTACGCTTTCAAGCAGCTTGGCTTTGAAGTAGACGCCTTCGATGCATCTGCTGAAATGGTGAAATCGGCTAGTAAACTGATCGGTATAGCTGTCCAGCAAAACACATTTCAGGAATTTATCAGCGAGCAGGTTTACGATGCTATCTGGGCTTACGCCTCTTTGCTTCACGTTCCTTATTCTGAACTACCTCTCGCACTCACCAATCTCTGCAATGCCCTCAAGAATGGCGGCACCTTGTTTGCTTCTTTCAAATTGGGAGAAGGAGAAGTAAACCGCGATGACGGGCGTCGCTTTTCCATGATGACCGAAGCCCGCTTCAGCAACATCCTGCATCAGGTCCCGAACCTACAGCTTCGAGATGCCCGCATTACGCTGAGCAACAAGCCCTACAGCCCTAACGAGAAGTGGCTTACGATGATCATTGAAAAAGTAGGCTAAAGAACAAATGGCGGAGAGTGAGGGATTCGAACCCTCGGAACACTTGCGTGCTCAACGGTTTTCGAGACCGCCCCGTTCGACCACTCCGGCAACTCTCCTAATTGATCCTCGTGGTGAGGATTGCGGGACCATATAAAGAAGCTTTCCTTTCGGCAAGCCCTGCGACCGCTATGCCGCAGATAACTCACAGCTCACGCGTCACCTGCCAATAAAAAACGCAGTGAGCGAACCCACTGCGTTGAAATGACTGTTTATTTCTGGAGAGTTATGCGGCTTGAACGTTTTCAAGGAAGGCTTTGATCGAGCGGTTAAACTGATCAGCTTCTTCAGAGATGCTGTCGGCCTGGTTGTTGATGTCTTCTGCCGTTTTGGTGGAGTTTTCAATAGTGCTGGCAACTTCCCCCATTTCGGACTCACCAATACGAGACTGATCAGAAGCATCGGTCACAGAACGCGCGATTTCGCCAACAGTTACAGACTGCTGTTCTACAGCTGCTGCCACTGCTGAAGAGCTGGTGGATAGCTTCTCCATCATACTAGTCACTTTTTCGATGGAGCCAACGGCATCAGTAGACACCTGCTGGATCGCATGGATCTGCTGCGAGATTTCTTCCGTTGCCGTGGTGGTCTGGTTTGCCAAATGTTTCACCTCAGAGGCCACAACTGCAAAGCCTTTGCCCATCTCGCCAGCACGCGCTGCCTCAATGGTGGCGTTGAGAGCAAGAAGGTTGGTCTGGTCCGCGATATCCTTGATCAAGCTAACAACTTTTCCAATACGGGATGCAGTTTCAGCCAGCTCCTGAATTGTCTTGGACGTGTTGATGACAAGCCCACCGACTTCATCGGCAACATCTTTGGAGTTCACCGCTTCAGACGCTACTTCCTTAATGGAAAGAGACATTTCCTCACTGGCAGATGCCACAGTTGCCACTGATGTTGATGCATGGCTGACCGCATCACCTGCTTTGCCAGCTTTATCAGAGACACTTTCGACAGTGACATTCAAAGCAAAGGAGGCTTCATGCAAAGACTGGATTGCGGAGTTAAAGCCATCGCCTGCGGCCGTTGCTGCTTTTTCAAACTCTCGCACCAGGAGAGCAACTTTCTGCTCACGTTCCTGACGACGCTTATTGTCTTCATCGCGCTCATCGTTCAGCTGATTTCGCTCAATAGCGTTGGCACGGAAAACTTCCAGAATCTTCGCCATTTTCGCGAACTCATCCCGGCCTTTAGTGCCTTCGATATTGATTGAGACGTCCCCTTTTGCCAGAACGCCCATGGCCGTATGCAGGTTCGCCAGCGGGCGAGAGATGCGCCATGCTATGTAGCCAGCAATCATCAGGCCGATAATGCCCATTGCGCCAGCTTGCAACAAGAAGCGCTGCATGCTTGCAGCTGATGCCTCATTATGAAGCGCAGTTGCTTCCGCTTCACCAGCCGCACCAAAATCATTGAGTTGTTGCGCAGCCGGGATCATCTCGTCCAGTTGTTCCAGAGCGAAGACCATCTCCTCCTGAATGTCAGCATTCAGAGTTTCAATCTGCTCCAGCGTCTCTGTGTAGGTTGCCCAGAGCTCGCTCACTACCTGAGATGTTTCCTCTGGCATTTTCGCTGTTTGAATGACCATGCCAAACTGCTCGATGCGGCTTTTGAAGGTACTCTTTTCAATTTCATACCCGTCAACGCCAATGGTCCATTCCATGGCTTGAAGATCTTTTAGCAAACCAGCGACACGATGAGTGTCTTTGCTGACGTTCAGTTTCCGGCGTGCCTTATTAATTTCGAGCTGCATTGTGGAACTAGCCCCCTGAAGGACTGAAATGAGACCTCCATCTGAGCTGGTTCCACGCTCGAGCGTCGCTTCAACCACTGCGCCAAACGTCTCTGAAAACCCGTAGGCATAGCCTTCCAGGTTATCGTAGAGTTCGTCTTCAATGCCTGAAACATTCAGTTCACGTGTTTCTTCTACCAATACAACAACGCGCTCACGAGCATCTGCTGCAATGTCAGATGCCTCTGCTTTTGGATGAAGCAAAAACTCCCCACCAATTGCGCGCATACGATCTACTGCTGCACTAATCGCCTGAGCGTTTTGCATCAGCTGGTTATAGGTCTGCGTATTTTTTTGAAACTCAGCATTCTGGCTGTTCATTTGGGAGAGGGAAATCAACGCCCCACCCAGCACAAGTATCGGCAACAACCCAAGAGCTGTAACTCTAGTTACGACGGAGTATATCCAGGCAAACTTTGGAATGCGCATTTTATGCCCCCCGCACGTATGCGGTTTAATTCATTGGATGATAATGATCGCGAGATTGTCACATACATTCCATATTTGGCGCTCATTTCTCCCCTAAGCACTTGTATGGAACATGCACAAATCTCTTTGCGCTATTGTTGGCTGGCGAAGGTTTATCGATCCTTAAAACAATCATAGAATGAACCTTAAAACGCAGCGTAATAGGTATTTGGACGTAACAATTAGATCGTAGGTATAAATCTGACAGCGCAACCATAGCGCGAATCACTCCAATACAGGAGCGTTCTTTGACAGTTGAGTATTCGTGACATAAACCTCACCTCTCGTATTTCTAATATAATTGGCGAGATTCTGCGTTGACATTCCAGAATGCCTGCGTATATTCCAGCAGCTCATAAATTGCGGGGAAACCCGTGTTTTCGCGCTGTCCGAGGCAAGACATCGAAACCGCCTTCTGGTTTTTTCCAGAGTTTGCGGTCGATCTCCCCGAAACGGGACGTTCCTAGAGCATAAAGGAAACGGTCGACAAAGTTCGCAGTTTGCTGCGACGCCAAAGGGTGCGCTTAGATAAGAAGGACATGCGCATGTTCGCAGTCATCAAAACAGGCGGTAAACAGTACACTGTTGCTGCTGACGATCTTCTGAAGATCGAAAAAGTTTCTGCCGAAGCTGGTGAAACAGTAACTTTTGACGAAGTTCTCATGGTTGGTTCAGATGCTGAAACCACCATTGGTGCACCAACCGTTGAAGGCGCTTCTGTTGTAGCTGAGGTTGTTGAGCAGGGTCGTGATCGTAAGATCATCATCTTCAAAAAACGTCGTCGTCAGAACTCCCGTCGTCGTAATGGTCACCGTCAGGCTTTCACTACTGTGAAAATCACCGACATCCTGACCAGTGGCGCTAAGCCAGCTAAAAAAGCCGCTGCTCCTAAGAAAGCTGCTGCTGCACCAGCTGCTGAAGGCTCCGACGATCTGAAAAAATTGCAGGGTCTTGGCCCAGCAATTGAGAAAAAGCTGAATGCTGCAGGTATCTCTACCTACGCACAGATCGCAGCTCTTTCTGCTGAAGACATCGCCCGCGTTGAAGAAGAAACTGGCACTAAAGGCCGCTTCGAACGTGATAACTGGGTTGCACAGGCTAAGGAACTCGCAGCGAAGTAATTCGCGCAAGTTTCTGTCCTAGAGATTAAACGAGGAGTACTTCGTTATGGCTCATAAAAAAGCTGGCGGTTCATCCCGCAACGGTCGCGACTCAGCTGGTCGTCGCCTTGGTATCAAGAAGTTCGGTGGCGAAGCCGTGATTCCTGGCAACATCATTGCACGTCAGCGTGGCACTAAGTGGCACCCAGGCGCAGGTGTTGGCATTGGTAAAGATCACACCATCTTTGCGACTGTCGAAGGCAAAGTTGCATTCGAAGAAAAACGCAATGGCCGAACATTTATTAATGTGATGCCGGTGGCACTCGCCGCCGAGTAACGCTGACGTGATAATCCAAATCGTCGGCGTCTCATCAGACCCCGACGGATTTGGAAAAATCCGGTTCAGATCGAAAGATCAGAAAAAGGGGAGATGGGACGCCATCTTCCCTTTTTATTTGCCCAGTGGGATGGGCAGTAGACCGGAGTTAAAACCATGGTAGTTGAATACGAAGAAATCCCAGAAGAAAGCAGTTGCGTTGCGGCCGGGTCGCCGCAGGACACCGCGCGTCTCGTCATCGACCGAGCGCGCAAGGATGATTTGGCTGACATCCTGTTTTTAGCCAACAACCGTCGGATCGCTGAGAAGCTGACGAACATGCCACATCCATTCACGTATGAGGACGCTAAAGCGCTCGTGAAACGGTGTGATGTGCAGTTGCCGTCTCAAGCGACGTTCGCGATCCGCATGAAGAACACTGGCCGTATTATTGGCGCTATCGGGTTCAATCCGCTTGCCGAAGACTTTGGTGCTGTGCACCTTGGTTATTGGGTAGGCGAACCATTCTGGAACCAGGGATATGCGACAGAAGCTGTTCAGTCTGTTATCGAATTCGCGTTTGCTAACGGCGTTAAGGAGCTCTCCGCTTCTTGCCGCGTGAGCAATCCTGCCTCGCACCGCGTGCTGACCAAGTGCGGCTTTAAGCAGGACGGAACGACAAAGCTGCATTCTCTCGGCGCTATGGCCGTGGTGGATGCCACACGCTTTACACTGACCCGCAGCCAATGGATCGCGAATACGCGATGGGGCTCTGCTGGTTAAGTGATGCCAGATCAGCAGGTTGCAGTGACAGCAACCTGCTTTCGGCAGCGTGATTGTTGTTTGGCTGTAACGGCTTACCCTCAACCACACAAAACCAGCAGGCTTTTACCTGATCCTGATGCAGTCGCTCTGTCTGCAATCCGGGTCATCAAGGCCATGCTGCGTTTTACCCTCACTTACCTACTCCAACGAACGATTAGAGAAATATGAGTTTGATTTACAAGGCCTTTTACAATGTTGACTACAACTATAGATACCCAAAGACTGAGGCTTCGCCGTTACCAACCTGAGGATCTTGAACCTTATTGGGAGATTGGTCACTCTGACTATGAAATCATTCGCTGGCTGACCGGTGCAAGCTGGCCTGCACAGAGGAGTGAGCTGAATGCAGTGGCAGACTTCGCACTGAACGCTAATCCTCTCACTGACACTTTTCCGTTTGCCATTGAACATAACGGCCTACTTATTGGTGGTGTTGATGTTCAAAAACCCGGTGATCTCAATGAGTTCCCGGAGCTACCAACCATTGGGTACTGGCTTTCCCAGAAAGCTCAGGGTCATGGACTTATGCTTGAAGCATGTGTTGCTGCGCTGCATTGGGGCTTTGCGCGCGATGCCTGTGACACCTTCGCAGCCCGTGTGTTTGCGACGAACTACCCTTCTCAGAAACTACTGAAAAAGCTGGGTTTTGAGCCTGTTGGAGTTTGCATCCGTTACTCCAAATCTCTGCAACAAGACGTTGAGAATATCATCATGCATCTGCCGCGGGATCGGTTTGAGGCGTTGCATGGTGATGCGCATGTGATGATGGGAGCAGCACTATGACCACTTTTCCTCGTTTGAGAACAGCCAGCCTGACACTTCGGGAATGGAGAGAGACGGATGCGCCGCGCGTGCTGAAACTCTTTCAAAATCATAGCATTACGCGCATGCTCACCTCAAAACCGCACCCTTTCACCAAAGCGGATGCAGAGGCCTTTTTGCAAAAGGCAATGCCCGGTGATTTGAACGAGTATGTAAACTGGGCTGTTGAGCTTCAGGGGGAAGTAGTTGGTGGCGTTGGCGCTGCGCCGCTTCATGAAACACCCGACATCGGATGGTGGCTGGCCGAGGAGCATTGGCAAAAAGGCATTATGTTTGAGGCTACTAGTGAAGCCTTACGCTATCTTCTTCTTGAACGCGAGCTCCCCAAAATCGTCGCCGATGCTTTCAGCGATAACAAGGGATCTCAAGCGCTTATGCGTAAGCTTGGCTTCGTTCATACTGGGCAAGGGACGGGCAGCAGCGCGGCGCGTCTGGCCGGAAATTATCCTACAGAAGAGTTCGCCATATCCCCGCTTGATTTCATTGCAGCACAACAGCTCAGAGTGCAGGAGGCAGCACAATGACTACTTTTCCTCGTTTGAAAACGGCCAGTCTGACACTTCGGGAGTGGAGAGAGACGGATGCGCCTCGCATTGTGGAATTGCTGCAAAATCAGAATGTTACGCGAATGCTGGCGAGTGCTCCGTATCCTTATACCAAAGCGGATGCTGAGGTCTTTCTGCAAAGGTTTATGCCCAGAGACCTTGGCCATGGAGTGAACTGGGCCGTTGAGCTGCAGGGGGAAGTGGTTGGTGGCGTTGGTGCTGGCCACCTTTCCAGAAAACCTGAACTCGCCTTTTGGCTTGCAGAAGAGCATTGGAAGAAAGGCATTATGTATGAGGCAGTTAGTGAGGTTCTCCGTTACCTGCTGCTGGAACGTGAGCTGCCTTCCATTTTTGCCGATGCCTTTAGCGACAATGCGGGATCTCAGGCACTGATCCGAAAACTTGGGTTTGTTCATACCGGACAGCATGAGGGACGAAGTCGTGCACGCCTCGCGGGCAATTATCCGACAGAAGAGTTCCTCATATCCCCGCTTGATTTCATCAGTGCACAGCAGTCCAGAGCGCAGGAGGCAGCGCAATGATTTTTCCGGAATTACAAACCAACCGTTTGATTTTAAGAGCACTTCAGCCGGATGATTATCCTCGGCTGCGGTTCCTATTTTCTGATTTTGACGTGGCGCGGATGACTGCCAGCTTTCCGCATCCGATCACTAATGAGTGGGCGCATGAGTTTATCACTCGTAGTCATTCTAATGATCTGAATTCGGATGTGGTTTGGGCGATTGATAATGGTACGGGCTTCATCGGGTCCATTGGTGCACACCGGATCGGCAAATCTGCTTCTTTGGGCTATGCGCTTGGAAAATACTACTGGCGGCGGGGTTATATGAGTGAAGCCGTGCAAGCCGTTGTAAACTATCTACAAAATGAGCGTTGCGTTGAGAACGTTGATGCGTGCGTTTTTTTGGAGAATCCTGCGTCATTCCGCGTTCTTATGAAGAACGGCTTCGTTCCAACCTCCGTCTGCACGCATTCCTGCGCTTCCAGAGAGTCCGACGAAATTGAGACCCAGAATTTCGAACTCAAGCTGGCACAGCCTGCTGAGCAACCACAGTTTGCCATGGCGGGGATAAGATAGGATGGCTTTTCCAGAGCTGAAAACAGACCGTCTTCGATTGCGCATGCTTGAAGACGGTGATCTGGATCGCCTTGTCCAGCTGGCGAACTCTTACGCGATTGCGAGCATGCTCTCTGGCATGCTGCATCCGTTTACAGAAGAGACTGGCAGGTTCTACATACATCGCGGCAAAACCAATGATCCTGACAGTGTTGTGTTATGGGCCATTGACGATGGGACTGGCCTTGTCGGTTGCATCTGGGCAAAGTTTGAGGATGGTACTGGCTGGACCGGTTATTGGATGGGTGAGCCTTATTGGGGGCGTGGCTACATGAGCGAAGCTCTGCGTACAGTTCTGCGTTTCGGATTTGAGCAGCGCTTTATTACGAACTTTGGGGCCGGTGTGTTTGCCGACAATCCCGCCTCCTCTCACTTGTTGGATAAGATGGGCTTCAGCAAAGTAGGCGAAGAAACTATCCCCTCTAAAGGACGCGGTGATATCATGGTTCCACATCTCCGGCTTGCATTGCCCAAAGCCGATTTTGTGGACCTCGCAGAAGCGGAAGGTTGAGCGCCATGACAACCCAAAGCACCTTCCCCGTTCTACGCAGCGAGCGCCTAGTATTGCGGGAGATGCGGTCTGAGGATTTGGAGAGGCTTACTGAGTATCTAAGTGATTATGACGTAGCGAAGATGCTCTGTAGCCCACCGCATCCATTCTCCCTTGAAGACGGGCAGCAGTACTTGGCACAAACAATGGGCGGCGATCTGACAGAAGAGATCCATTGGGCAATTGAGCATGAAGGGCAGTTCTGCGGTTACTTCAAAGCGAACTACCTGACCAGTTATGCTGGCATCGGATATTGGCTTGGTAAACCCCATTGGGGCAAAGGGCTGATGAGTGAGGCGCTGCATTTGACCCTGACTTATCTGTTCCAAAAACGAGGCCTCGAAACACTGCAAACTGGTGCGTTTCGTTGCAATCCAGCTTCTTTGCGGGTGTTGCAGAAAGTTGGTTTCGTTACCAAAGAGCTGCACACCAATACCAGCAATGCGAGGGGTGGTGAGGAGCTGGAAGAGGAGTTTCTGAAAGTTTCCATTGACCCGTTCCGGACGGCAAGTGACGAACATTCGCCTTTTGAAGATGAAGAGTTGCTGTGATGAAACAACGAAACAGCACTTACACAACCTTCCCCGTTCTACGCAGCGAGCGGCTGGTATTGCGCGAGATGCGGTCTGAGGATTTGGAGAGGCTCTGTTCATACCTGGGGGACTTTGAGGTCTCCAAGTCGCTGAGCAGTCAACCGCATCCGTTTTTGGAAGTGGATGGGCGGGATTATATTGAGCAGGCGCTTGCCAACAACACAGCTGAGAATGTGACCTGGGCAATTGAGCTTGATGGGCAGTTTTGTGGTGGTTTTAAAGCGAAAGAATTGCATGGAGCTGCGAGCGTTGGCTACTGGCTTGGGCGCGAGCATTGGGGCAAAGGGCTGATGAGTGAGGCTTTGCGTGTTGTTCTTGATTATCTGTTTGAAGCGCGTGCGCTGCATGTGGTGCGGACCGGAGTGTTCAAGGAGAACCCGGCCTCCATGCGGGTGCTGACCAAGATGAGTTTCAAGATTACTGGTGAGGCTAAACACGCCTGCCGCGCGCGGGGCAATGTGGAGCTTGATGAGACCCAGCTTCAGATAACCCGAAATGACTTTCTTCGGCTGACTAATTCAGACGTGAATTCGTGAGTATTCGATTTACAAAAAAAAGCCGCCCTTAGGCGGCTAATTTTAATGGCCATTTTATGCCATTACTAGCAAAGCTAGAACTAAGCAGCTTTCTTGCTTTCTGCTATTCTACGCTTGGATACAAAAAACGAAGTGGAATAAAAAACGTCTTCACCAACTTCTTCCAAAGCAGCATACAACGCTTTGGAGATTACAGCATTAAGCTCTTTTGATCCGTCACCCATCCACCATCTCTCCTTTAGAATCCGCATTAGGCAGTCTGAACAACCTTCTCGCCCTGACCTGTCTTTTCGAGTACAAGCCAAGCACCGTGAGAGGAAACATTAAATCGCTTATCTTGGTCTAGTTTGTTACCAAACGTCTTAAGATAAACATAATCAGCAGGGCTACGCAGATGTAGTTTAATACAGCCCGTAAGTAATTCTTTCTCAGACAAGGTAATCAAACCAGTAATAAGCTCTGAAAGTTTTTCAATATACTCTCTAAGTTCATAATCTTCAGAATCGAGTCTTGGGCACATCGTTACATGCCTCACTCTCAACACTTCCCCAACATGTCCGGGCAGCTCCGTGTGGTTCACGAAACATACAAACGAGTACCTGTCGTCGTCCACAGCATAAACATATGCTCTCCCACTTTCATCTTGAACTATAGGTTGGAGAGTTTCGCTAAGTAATTTCTCGTAGGCGGATTGCTGCTCGTCATTGCCCTCATATTGCAACTTCCACTTTTTCCTTAATGCGTTCCATGTCCCGTCATCTCGAGCTATTTTTTGCAATCTCTTCATATCCACCCACCCCACGAATAAAAAACCGCAACCAAGCCGAAGGTTACACAATATCAAAAGCCACTAAAGGCAATTAACTGGATTTGAACCTGAGTTGAGAAGTTATTAATCTTCTTTATTCTTGCTGGATCAAGTCTTCTATTTTGCTGGTGAATTCTGGAGTAAATTGGCGCAGCGACTGAGACTATGTCAGGCTATGGTTTAAAATTCACAGGCGCCTGAATACAACATTTTTAAAAGTGAATTACAGAGTGCTTGCGGCACAGCGACCAAGCACTCCAAAACGCAACAAGTTGGATTAATGATGTTTCCTGAACTCAAAACAAACCGCCTGACACTCCGCCAGTTTCAGCAGGATGATCTGAAATCGATCTGCGAATACATCAGCAACTTTGAAGTCAGCAAGATGCTGACTGTGGTGCCTCACCCTTACACAAAAGCGGATGGGGAATGGTGGTTGAACCACATCAAGGAGACATCGCTAAGCGAAGAGACGAACTGGGTTATTGAATCCGAACATGGGTTCTCAGGCG
Source organism: Pseudovibrio sp. POLY-S9 (assembly GCF_001431305.1). Lineage (NCBI taxonomy): Bacteria > Pseudomonadati > Pseudomonadota > Alphaproteobacteria > Hyphomicrobiales > Stappiaceae > Pseudovibrio > Pseudovibrio sp. POLY-S9. Next base: position 10,864 of record NZ_LCWX01000071.1, on the reverse strand, counting down.
TCATTGGAATACGCATCCCAGAAGATGGCTTCCCGCGCATTGGTTATTGGCTGGGTCAACCGTTCTGGGGCAGAGGCTATATGAGCGAGGCAACTGAGGCGGTGGTCAATTACTGCTTTGAGGAACTGGGTGTGAGCAAAGTGACTTCCGGCGCCTTTGAAGAAAATGACGGGTCCCTGAATGTGCTGGCGAAGAACGGCTTCCAGACAATCGGCTCGGAGCCAGAAAAAAGTCGCGCTCGCGGAGAAGAAGAAGTCACTCTCATCAACGTGGAGCTCACCCGTCCTTTATGGGAAGCCATGCGGGCGGTGACGGTTTAAGGATGATTAGCTAGCAAAGGTGTTGTTAAAATGGAATTTCCTGAGCTTAAAACAAAGCGTCTAGCTTTGCGGGTACTTCGAGAAAATGACCTGACGCCGATTTGTGACTACCTCAATAACTTTGAGGTTACGCGGATGCTGTCTGTGGTGCCTTATCCCTACACTAAAGCCGATGGTGAGTGGTGGTTGAGTAATTGCGCAAATACTCCGCTGACACAGGAGGTCAACTGGGCCATCGAGTTCGAGCACCGTTTTGTAGGAGTTATCAGCATCCACATCTCAGAGGAAGGTGTACCTTTGATTGGTTATTGGTTGGCCAAACCATTCTGGGGCAAGGCCTTTATGAGTGAAGCGACGGCAGAGGTTATTCAATACTGCTTTGAAGTCCTTGGTTCAGAGCGGATCACTTGTGGGGCCTTCGACGAAAATCATGGCTCTCTACGCGTACAAGAAAAGAATGGTTTTCAACGCACCGGTTTGCGACCAGATAAGTGTCGTGCACGTGGAAATGAAGCAGTGACCTTAATTGAGACGGAGCTCACCCGGCATTTATGGGAAGCCATGCGGGCGGTGACGGTTTGAAGGTGAATTGCTTGTCGCGTGCCGATGGGTGCGCGCGACAAGTTTTGGGATTAGTCGAATAGCAGCGGTATCATGATGTGCATGGTGCTGTGCATGAAGATGAGAAAGCCCGGACCGACCAGAAAAAACAGGCTCCCCATTATAATGCCGGGAACGAGAATGCGTGTGGCGATCAGGTTCCACAATAAGATGCTATCCAGTTCTCCAAGCTCATGAAGGAAGACAAAAGCAAGTGCTGCGATGAGGATTGCAGTGCCAGCAGACCAGAACACACGATACCTGTACTCAACGCCTGCCAGCAGTTTGAACATTCCGAAGAAGACCAGCGCACTCAATAACATGCGGAAGACGAGCTCTTCGCCGTAACCAGCCACCATGCCGAAGAGATAGCCTGGACGTGAGCTTTCTTCTGCCGGGACAAAGTCAGGCAGTTCACTCCCGAAAAACGCCCAGATAATGCATGTGATGATGATTGCTGTGCTTACACCGCTCACGATCTGCAAACCGGGCGTGTGCTTTATCAAGCCTGCCCAGCCGAGTTTGTTAAAGCAAAACCAGCCCAAAAGCAGTGAGGTGAAAATGATGAGCCAGGTAGAGACGTAAATCGGCACGATCTTGATGAACGGATCTGCCCAGAAAATCTGACTTGTGTCCTGTTCGGTGAAAACCAACAGGCCAATGCAATAGAGAACAAAGACCTGAGCCCAGACGATTGTTGCCATGAGCTGGTTGCGAAAGGTGGTGGGGAAGTAGTTGTGTTGGGAAGAGGATGTCATTGTATTTCCTCCGTCCTTCTCGGAGACATTGTTGAGAAGGAGAAATGGAGAGGAGGGCAACATCTCAAACGATTTTGCCTGAGAGGCTGCCCTACACATCAATTCTGACTCAGAGTTTCTGGCCGTTGTTGATAATGGTGGTCGATGCCGGGACTGCATTTACGACGGTTTGAAGCGCCATGCAGGCTTTCTCACTCGCCTCCACCAAAGAGGCAATCAGAGATGGGTCTTCTTGCGATTCGATGATGATGACTGTCTCGACGCCTTTTGAAACACCAAGCATGTCCGAGCCTTCTTCAGCGGTCATTCCCGGAATTCTGGACTGGAACTTCATTTTCTGCTCCAGCTTGATGGAGGAGATGTTCAGCTTCCGGGACTGAGCCAACCCATGCACATGCGTGAGCAGGCAGAAGCCGATACCCGCGGCCAGGTAAGACAATGGTGCGGGAGCCGTGTCTGAGCCGCCAATGGATGAGCCTTCGTCGCAGAGAACTTCAAAAGCGCCAAAGCCGGGGACGTTGGGCTGGACCACGCCGGTCTTGACCAAGCCGTCGCCTGTGAGCTCTGCGAGGAAATCGACCTCAAGCTCCATGCCGTCTTTCGACTTTTTGATTTTGTTTAAGCTGATGTGCTGGGGCGTTGGCATGGCCGCTGCCCGGGTCACGATGGGATGTGTCACAGTGTTATTATCAAGCATCTCTACCTCCGTAAGTGTACGATACTGTACCGTACACTTAACAGATAAAAATCACTTTCGTCAAGCATGACTGTTTTCAGCTGGTCGGCGCTAGTTGAGATCAGGCGCCATATGCTTTCATGAAATCATGCACACATTGGCGAACATGATCTGAGATTTCCTGTAGAGTCGGCGCGGATTGAACGCCCAGCAGAAGAGCGAGGTGAGTGTCCTCGCGCAACATACCCATGAAGATGGCCGCTGCGTTTTCAGGGTGTTCGATAGCGACGATGCCCAGACTGCTCGCCAGCTGGAGCTGCTGTGCAATGCTGGAGGTTGCCCGTTTGGGACCAAGCTGGAAAAATGATTTGGTAATATGTGGAGCGCGACTGCCCTCACCTATCAACATGCGCCAAAGGCCCAGAGTTCTGTCATCATAGATGAGGGTCAAGACAGCCTTGCCAAAGACAAAAAGAATCTCTTCAAGCTCCTGACGGGAGCCACCATCTTCGTTTGAGTCGAGAGGTTTAATGGAGAGGACAGGCCCTTCAGACAGGTTGCTGACAATCTCTGCCAACATTGCTTCTTTGTTTTTGAAGTGTCTGTAGACTGTGGTTTTGGAGGCGCGGGCGCGTCTGACGATCTCATCCATCGAGGTGTTGGCATAGCCAAGTTCGATGATCGCGTCAGCTGCAATTTCTAAAAGCTCATTTTTCCGCTTTTCGCCGCGCGATACCTTTTTCTCTGATTCCATGCAGGTTTTCCGTCTCTCAGGTGGGTACGATACCGTATCTTACACTAAGCTCTAGTGAGTTTGGTGAGGAGAAACAAGATTGCAAGGGAATGGAATGTGGGGGCGTTCAGCTGACATCACGGCGAAGCATGATGTTGGGAGCCGGATTTGGGGAGGATAGTATTCTGTAGAGGGGCGTTTTGGCTGAATGGAAGCCTGATGGCTGTCTCATTGTAGGTTTACTGATGTCTGGGCCAAAATCCAGACAAAAAAAAGAGCGCATTGCTGCGCTCTTTTTCACTGAACAGCTCGAATTATACGGTTTCGAGGTTTACAGCGCTCTGACGGCCATCACGACCAGCTTCCAGTTCGTAAGTTACGTCCTGGCCATCAGCCAGAGTAGACAGACCGGAGCGCTCTACTGCAGAGATGTGAACAAATACGTCTTTGCTTCCATCTTCAGGTGCAATAAAACCGAAACCTTTAGTGCTGTTGAACCATTTCACGGTGCCTTTAGCCATCGTGATATCTCCTAGTTAGTGTGCCGCTGCGACATGCAGATGGCTTTGGTTGCGTCAGGGCGAAATCGAGTGCACTGACGCCTAAAAAGGAGACAGGGTGTCGATAGTCTTAACGTAGAGACGGCATTCCACATATTGACTGATAAGTAAAGATCCAGCTTTCCATTTGATGCCTGTAGAACCAATTTTTTTAAATTCTCTGTGTTTTTACTGAGTCAAATCCTAACTTATTCCCTGATGTTTTCACAAAACGCATAAAAGTTGAGGGAAAACCCGATGTTAGGTCACCTTGTGGTTGCATTGCAGGTTTTGCCGATATTCGCGCAAATATTCCTCACTATGTGAAAAAAATTCCATGAACATGCTCTAAGCGCTTGCAATAGGAAGTGGTCCGAGATAGTGACCGCCCCCAAGCTTTTAAGTTCCTCTCGGATTTTGAAACCTCCAAGATGCTGTTGTCTGCTTACTTTGTTCCCCTGTGAATAAAGATGCAGGCATTGATCACCTTTGATTCTCCGATCTGTGTGTGTTTATGTGTGTTTATCGGGCAATTGAAGATGGGTCCTGCTCCTCTGATCTGGCTGGCGCGCCTGTTTATGCGTTCCGCGACTTTCAGCAGATGGCAGGATAGGGTCTTTGAGCAAGGTTGCGGCAACAGCCTTTTGCTCCCTCGTCCCTTTGTGATCGTACCCAGCACTCGTGGCAGGGATTCACTTGAGATTTCAGGAACCAAAAGCAAGGGTTGGATAGCACCGGCGCGTTGCGAGCACATGGCTCGACGGGTTTGACGCTATCTTCGTGTACTTAAGAAAATGAGCGCCAGCGACAACAAGCCAAGCGTTCCAAGAAGAATAAGAAGAGATTGTCATGTTCCCGGAGTTACAATCCGAGCGCTTGATCCTACGCGATTTTCGCGAGAGTGATTTTGATATTCATAATGCGTCTTTGAATGATTTCGATGTGAGCAAGATGCTGACTGTCGTACCGCATCCTTATACAAAGGATGATGGTGACTGGTGGTTTGACCATTGCCGCACGACATCTCACAGCGAAGAGATCAACTGGGTGATCGACAATGGCGAAGGCCTTGTCGGCGTCATCGGCATCCGCAATGTCTCGACAACACCGCACCTCGGTTACTGGCTGGCTAAATCTCAATGGGGTAAAGGTTATGCCAGTGAAGCAACCAACCTGGTATGCGATTATGTGTTCAACCGGCTGAATGCGGCTGCGATGAACACTGGCCTGTTCACCATCAATCCTAAGTCTCTGAATGTGCTTCAGAAGAACGGGTTTGAGGTAACTGGCGAGACTAAAGAGAAGAACCGCGCACGTGGCGATCTCGAAATGGATTACACTACAGTTACGCTGACCCGGGACAGATGGACATCAATGCAGGCGATTGCAGCCTGACGGTCCAGTCTCTAAAGCAACTTGTCTTTAGAGATTTGTTCTTGCGCATCTGAATTTTGAAAGGCTTGCGAATTGATGTTCGTGAGCCTTTTGGCTGTTCAGGCAGTAAACCATAAATCAGGTTGCTTATTCTTTTCCGGAAAGCGCTAGACACTTTTCGGGAACACGCTTAAGCAATAAAATTAGCCAGATTTGCCGTTCCGCCCTTGGCGGGAGCGCAATAGGGCTTTATGACGTCCTCCAAAGAACGTCACAGGTGGACGAAAGAGAATAAAATGAAATTCCTCGATCAGGCAAAGATCTTTGTAAAGTCTGGTGATGGTGGCGCGGGCAGCGTCAGCTTCCGCCGTGAGAAATATGTTGCCGAAGGTGGACCCGACGGCGGTGATGGTGGCCGTGGTGGCGATGTATGGGTTGAGTGCGTTGATGGCCTCAACACACTGATCGACTATCGCTACGCCCAGCACTACAAAGCAAAAATCGGCATGCATGGCATGGGCCGCAACAGAACCGGCGCCAAGGGCGACGATGTTGTGCTTCGTGTTCCTGTAGGCACTCAGATTCTTGAAGAAGACAACGAGACCGTTCAGGCGGACATGACCGAGATTGGTCAGCGCTTGTTGCTTCTGAAAGGTGGTAATGGCGGTTTCGGTAACGCGCACTTCAAATCCTCTACCAACCAGGCACCGCGCCATGCGAACCCTGGTCTTGAAGGTGAAGAAAAGTGGATCTGGCTGCGGCTAAAGCTGATTGCGGATGCTGGACTTGTGGGTCTGCCAAACGCTGGCAAATCCACCTTCCTCTCCGCTGTATCAGCAGCACGCCCAAAGATTGCGGATTATCCGTTCACCACGCTGCACCCGAACCTGGGTGTGTGTGAACTAGACAATCGCGGCTTTGTGCTCGCTGACATTCCGGGCCTCATTCGTGGTGCACACGAAGGTCATGGTCTTGGCGACCGTTTCCTTGGCCACGTGGAGCGGACGCGCGTTCTGTTGCATCTGGTGGATGGCTCTGGCGAAGAAGATCCGGCAGATTCTTACCGCACCATTCGCGGTGAGCTGGAAGCTTATGGCCATGGTTTGGATGAGAAGGCTGAGATTGTTTGTCTTTCCAAAGCAGATGCACTGACAGAAGAGTTGCGCGAAGAGCGCTTTAAGTCTCTTGAAGAAGCCTGCGGTCAGAAGCCTTTGATCATCTCGTCTGCCAGTGGTGAAAACATCGACACTGCTCAGCGCATGATCATTCGTGCAATTGACAAGGATAAGCAAGACGAGGCCAATGCCATTCCTTCTGATGGAATTGAGGAGTGGCGCCCGTAATGGCTCGAAGTCTGAGCGACTATAAGCGCATCACCGTCAAAATCGGCTCTGCCCTTCTGGTAGAAAAAGGCCGGTTGAAGCGTGAGTGGCTGGAATCGCTGGCAGATGACCTTCAGGCTCTTTCCGAAGCTGGGAAAGAAGTGCTGGTGGTCTCTTCCGGTTCCATTGCTCTTGGTCGTGGTGTGCTTGGTCTGCCAGCTGGTCCGCTCAAACTGGAGCAGGCGCAAGCCGCCGCTTCTGTGGGCCAGATTGCACTTGCTCGGGCGTATTCTGAAATTCTCGGTGCGCGTGGTTTAACGGCTGGCCAGATTCTGCTGACGCTCGGCGACACGGAAGAGCGCCGCCGTTACCTCAATGCGCGCGAGACGATTGGCACTCTGCTGAAGATGGGCGCTGTGCCGATCATCAACGAGAATGACAGCGTTGCGACCTCCGAGATCCGCTATGGCGATAACGACCGTCTGGGCGCCCGCGTGGCGACCATGGCGAGTGCGGATCTTCTTGTGCTGCTGTCTGATGTGGACGGGCTTTACACCGCCGCTCCGCAGACAGATCCTGATGCCATTTTCCTGCCTGAGGTTCCTCAGGTGACACAGGAGATTGAGGCCATGGCCGGTGCGCCGGGAACGGCCTTCTCCTCCGGTGGCATGAAGACCAAGATTGATGCGGCCAAGATTGCGCAGAGCGCTGGTACGTCCATGATCATTGCCAGTGGCAAGACCATGAACCCGCTTAACGCAATTGAAAATGGTGCACGGGCAACATGGTTCCCTGCTCCATCCTCACCCGCCCGCGCCCGCAAAACGTGGATCAGCGGTCACCTGAAGCCGCATGGCACCATTCAGCTGGATGCAGGTGCGCTAAAAGCTGTGAAGGCGGGCAAGAGCCTGCTGCCAGCAGGGGTGACCAAAGTGGATGGCACATTCACACGTGGTGATGCTGTGCGTATTATAGATGCGGACGGGCACGATGTGGGTCGCGGTCTTGTGGCCTATGATTACGGTGAGGCCTCTCTCATCATCGGGCGCAACAGCAAAGAAATTGAAGCCATTGTTGGCTATCCGGGACGGGCAGAGATGGTCCATACGGACGACCTTGTGCTCTCTACATCTGATTTGGACAATTCATAGAAACTGTTTAGGTTGACCAAGTTCAACCAGTGATGACTTAAGGGTTTTGCAGATGCTAAATACTTCTGAAGTGGCAAATGCGGACAACACCGATGTTCGCGACCTGATGGCAACTCTTGGCAGACAAGCACGCGCTGCTGCACGTACTCTAGCCATTGCCCCCACAAGCCAGAAGAACAAAGGCCTAGAAGCGATGGCAGCTGCCGTTCGCTCTGCAACCCCTGAGATCCTCAAAGCGAATGCGATTGATCTGGAGAGCATGCAGGCCAATGGTCAGCTGGCATCCTTTATTGATCGCGGCACATTGAACGAAGAGCGCATTGAAGCCATTGCCTGCGCACTGGAAGACATTGCCAAGCTGGACGACCCTGTCGGTTCTACGATTGCAGATTGGAAACGTCCGAACGGTTTGGACATCTCGCGCGTCCGCACGCCTCTTGGTGTAATTGGCGTAATCTACGAGAGCCGCCCGAACGTGACTGCGGATGCCGGAGCATTGTGCCTGAAGGCTGGTAATGCTGTTGTGCTGCGCGGCGGATCAGACACCATCAATTCCAACCTTGCTATCTATAAAGCTTTGCAGGCTGGCCTTGCAGACGCCGGACTGCCAGTAGATGCCATTCAGATTGTACCGGTGAAAGACCGCGCTGCTGTTGGCGAAATGCTGAAGGGTTTGGATGGTAATCTTGATGTGATCATTCCGCGTGGTGGCAAGAGCCTTGTTGCCCGTGTTCAGGATGAGGCCCGTGTGCCTGTGTTTGCGCATCTGGAGGGTCTGGTTCATATCTTCATCGACAAAAAGGCCGATCTGGATAAGGCGATTGAAATCACCGTCAACTCCAAGATGCGCCGAACGGGCATTTGTGGTGCTGCCGAGACGCTACTGGTTGATGAAGCTGTGGCAGCAACCATTTTGCCGCCAATTCTTGCTGCTCTTCAACAGAAGGGCTGCCAGATACGCGGTGATGAAGACGTTATGATGCTTTGCCCAACCGCTTCTGAGGCGACTGACGACGACTGGTCGACTGAATATCTAGATGCGATCATCTCTGTGAAGATTGTTGGCGGTCTGGAAGATGCGATTGAGCATATTGGGATCTACGGTTCCAATCACACAGACTGCATCATCACAGAAGACCAGATTGCGGCCCGCAAATTCCTTGCAGAAGTGGACTCGGCTATCGTTCTTCACAATGCATCCACACAGTTTGCTGATGGTGGTGAGTTTGGCATGGGTGCCGAAATTGGCATCGCAACTGGCCGCATGCATGCACGCGGACCAGTTGGTGTGGAACAGCTGACCAGCTTCAAATACGTGGTTCGCGGGAACGGCCAAACACGTCCATGACGAACCCCGACCCCACAATGGGCGATAGCCACGGCAAGCTTGGGATTGTGCAACCAGACTGGATGCGCCTTCCCTATGCTGCACCGGGCAATCGCATTGGTTTGTTTGGCGGGTCGTTTAATCCCCCACATCCCGGCCATCTTATGGTGGCGGAGACGGCGTTGCGGCGCTTGAACCTGCATCAGATCTGGTGGCTGGTCACGCCCGGAAACCCACTGAAGTCTCACCGAAACCTCGCACCCCTGGAAGAACGTGTTGCCGCCGCGCAGGCTTTGGCACGGCACCCGCGCATGAAGGTGACGGCCTATGAGAAGGTGCTTGGCACCTCTTACACGGCAAGTACGGTGGAGCAATTAAAGCTGCGCAGACCGCATCTGAATTTTGTCTGGGTTATGGGTGCAGACAATCTCTCCAATTTTCACCATTGGCAAAACTGGCAGAGCATTATAGAAGGGGTGCCTGTGGCAATTGTTGACCGGCCTAAAGCGACCCTTTCGTCTCTTTCCGCTCAAGTTTGCCAAAGGTATGCCTTTGCTCAATTAAAAGAAAAAAGTGCAGACCACCTGCCTGAGTGCAAAGCCCCGTGCTGGACCATTTTACGTGGTCCGCTGGATGAAACCTCTTCCACCCTCCTGAGGAATAGAGGACACACCCCAGGGTAACTTTACGCTTTTTACGGCAAGTAGTGTCTTGAAAATGCCATAGGGACCTGAGTATTCTTCTTGACGGAAGGCTTGAGTTTGTGCATTTCAGGCTTTTCGACCGGCAGAGTACTGCTTTCTCTAACCATGGCGAGGGCTCTTAAGCTGACCATGACAACTCAACATGAAGGGACGGACACCATCGCTCCTCTTCAACCGCATGATCCCACCAATGAGGGGGACGTGCTTGCACTGATCCTCAACAGCCTGGAAAATTCCAAGGCTGAGGATATCGTATCTCTAGATCTTACAGGCAAATCTGCTTTGGCTGATCACATGGTTGTGGCTTCTGGCCGCTCTCATCGCCATGTGGGTGCTGTTGCCGACTACCTGCTCCGTGATCTGAAAGATGCTGGCTACGGTAACGCTCGCGTTGAGGGCATGCCGCATTGTGACTGGGTGCTCATCGATATCGGTGATGCAATCATTCACATTTTCCGCCCAGAAGTCCGCAGTTTCTACAATGTAGAAAAAATGTGGTCTGCGGATAGCTCTGCACCGACGCAGTTCATCGGATAGTATCAGTGCTTCTTTGAAGCACTGACTATTACACCAGTCAATTCTCTGCCCCTTTGGGGGAATGAGGGAGTCTGGGCAAATGCCGCTGATGCAGGTGCTGCTCCATCTGCATGAGATCTTTTTACGGGTCACTACGATCTAATCCCGGAGACTTTATGAAAGTCACGATTGCCTGCGTCGGCAAAATGAAAGCTGGCGCGGAAAAGGACATGCTTGAACGCTATCTGGACCGAGCCCGCAAAGCTGGCCGTTCCGTTGGCATTACTTCTGTGTCCGTGGTGGAATTTTCAGAAAGTCGGGCTGCCCGTACGAGTGATCGAAAAGACGAAGAAGCGCAACTGTTGCTCAATGCGCTTCCTTCCGGTGCGATCCTGATTGCACTGGATGAGCACGGCAAGGCACTTTCCAGCGAAGCCTTTGCCAAAAAGGTTGGCGGTTGGGCCGATCAGGGTATTTCGGATATGGTGCTCGCCATTGGCGGAGCCGACGGCCACGGCCAGGCACTGCTGCAACGCGCAGACCTGAAGCTCGCTCTGGGCTCCATGACATGGCCTCACCAACTCGTCCGGATCCTGTGCGGCGAGCAAATCTACCGCGCCATCACGATACTGACAGGGCATCCGTATCACCGGGCGTGAATGGTGCGGAGGTTGCCTCTCTTTTTCCAAGACCTTCTACTAAGGCTGTTTTGTATTTGCCCATTCCGGTTTCACCCGCCCGAATGACTTGTGTGGATGGCTCCTGCTTTGCAAGACATTTTTGAGATGATCGGTACCTTTGTCAGAAGCAGTCATGTGTCCGGCCTGTTTGCGCGGTTTTGACC
>NZ_LCWX01000070.1:0-5287 GCF_001431305.1 Pseudovibrio sp. POLY-S9 | reverse complement strand
TGGCCAAACAAAGCTTTGAAGCCCGCATAGCCATCGGCATGGATCCAGCCTTTATAGCCGCTCAGGTGTCCTTGCGGGTGCTCGCCCTTGCGATCTACAGTGAACTGGTACCACGCCAGAGGCGGTGATTGCCCTACCCAAGCTCGTTCATCTCTCACATAGGCCCAAATACGAGCGGTTTTTGTCTTCTTGTTGCCCGGTGCCTGAAGCTTGACCGGTGTATCATCAGCAAAGACTGCGTTGCCTTGCCGAACCATTCGGCCAATAGCATCAGCCAGTGGTTCCAGCAAAGCGGTCGAGCGGCCAACCCAGTCACTCAAGGTGGAGCGGTCCAGATCGATGCCCTCACGACCAAAAATCTGCGATTGCCGGTACAACGGCAGATGATCACAAAACTTCGATACCAGTACATGAGCGAGCAGCCCCGGCCCGGGACGCCCGCGTTCGATTGGTCTGGATGGCAGCGGCGATTGAACGACTTTCTCGCAGCAGGAACACGACAAGCGTGGTCGGCGGATCCGGTTCACCACAAAACGACCCGGTACATATTCAAGCTCTTCGGTGATGTCTTCGCCAAGCTGCTTGAAGCTACCACCGCACCGCTGGCAGCTATCGCCGGGAACAAGAACCGTATCATTGCGCTCCAGATTATCCGGCAATGGTTTGCGGCTGTGTTGGCGCTTTGGGCTTTTGTCTGCTGAAGGAGCAGGATCACGCTGCTCCTCGGCGGCCTCGGCAATCTCTTTGTCTTCAGCTAGATTGAGGTGGAGCTGATCAAGCGTCTCTGACTTGGAGCCAAACCGGTGCCGATTGGCCCCATGCAGCTGGTGTTGGAGTTGCTCGACCTTCAAACTCAAAGCCTTCACTTCCTCCGCCAGAAGCTTGTTGACGGCTTTTAGTTCAGCTGGGTCTTCTGAGGCGATGTCGAGGTCGTTGAGCATGCTGATTTTATACAGGAATTCCCCCGTTAGAGTAAGTCAAAATCAGCTTAAGACACTGCAACCATTAGCCTATCCGGATGTCAGAGGTGTCCATGTCTTCACCGGTGTTCGCCAGTCGATCCCTTCGAGCAGCATCGACAGTTGAGCTGCAGAAATATGGGCTTTACCTTCCTTCGCTGCAGGCCATATGAAGCGCCCCTTCTCAAGGCGTTTGGTGAACAGGCAAGCTCCCTGGCTATCCCACCAAATTATCTTTAAAAGATCACCTCTGCGGCCGCGAAACACGAACAGGTGACCTGAATACGGGTCTTCCGCCAGAACCTGCTCTGTTTGAGCGGCAAGTGTATTGAAGCCCCGGCGCATGTCCGTCACGCCAGCTGCCAGCCAAACCCGAGTATTGCTGGGAACAGGGATCATGCTCGCAACTCCCGCAGAACCTGGGCAATCACATCAGCACTCACAGCACCGCTCAAGAAAACCTGATGCCCGCCCGCAAGGCGGATCCCAAGGCATAGTGGCTCTGCTTGATTTGAAGAGACTTCGCTATTCACCGGTATTGGTTGAGGGGCTTCTTCTGCATCCACGCTGACAGAGATAAACCCAGCCTTTGTTGGTTCTGCCGCCATCTCTTCAAGAGCGGGATTGAAACGAGGGTCTTTCAGCCAGTAATAAAGCCGCGCTTTTCTTATGCCATGTCGCTTGGCCACATGCGCAACCGGATCGCTTCCTTCAACGGCTTCTCGACAAACCGCGCGCTTCTCATCGTCACTCCAGCGCCGTCCTTGGCTTTCTATCATCATCAAAGTCCATGCAGATAAAACTACACGTACGATAGAGCAGCAAAGCTAGAATCGTCAGGTCGGGTTCGCCGGACGCTTACTCAATACCTGCCATTCGCCAAGTATTGGCGAACTGCTAACGGAAGGCCTTCGCAATCTAGGGTAGTTATTTCACTTGAAGTGGGCTCTTATGTTTGCGTCATTTGCCATATGATATTTTGCACATTTCTGGAAAAACTGGTCTCATAAGACCAATGGAGTTCACCCTGCGAATGCCCTTATCAAAGCAGACCGCTTCTGGACGGAAATAAGCCCTTGCGCATGACGGATACTCAAGTACCTACAGCTAGCCGAGCAGTTCGTTGATGAAGGTATCTTTGGCGACATCCCCGAGCGCATCCAATACTACTTAGATTTCGACTTAATCGCCCGCGATCTGGAGGCAGATTATACTGCCACCACCATCGCCGGAGAACGCTTAGCCCACCGTTGCGGGTAGGCTGAGTGCCTCAAGCTTGTCAGCCAAAGAAATTCTGCCAAGGCTTCGAACTCCCTTCTTAAATTCATGCAGGAAGTTGGTTTTGTGCATCAAGTTTCGTAGTTCATGAGGAATATCATCCGAAACCTGATATTCTTTTTTTTTATCCGCCAGCATCTCCGCATAAGACTCAGAGTAATACTTGTTACGGGCTAGGTAGAAAATTGTTTCGGCATCGGCGATCTGATCATCCGTAAGTTCTTTCAAAATGCAATCAAGAACTTTCTCTTCCACTTCTTGCTTTTCTAAAAGGTTTTTCCTCCAAGGCATATCCAAATAATTGGTTCCCAGATCATTTCGATCTCTTGGTGGATGAATAAGTTGCCACTGCTGAACGAGGAATAGCGCTTTATCATCGGTTAGGTGAAGGAGGTCCGTTTCCTGACCTATGTTAGCCCTGAGTTCAGGCACTTCCTCAATTTTCTTTTGAGCAATAGAAAATTGTCTGCTTCCAATCCCAAATCGTTCCATCATCCGCTTTTTTATTTCATGAAATTCGTCGCTTCCCCATTCTGATTTAACAGGCAGGAAGCGAGATATCTCAAACAAATCACTGCGTGAAAGATAGTTCGTGCGCGTTTCTGTCTTGTCCTCATCGCACAATGAAAAACTTCGATATTTCAGCTCATCGAGTATTTCCTTTAATGTCCCTAAACTTTCGCGGATGCTGGCAATGTTTGCTAAGGTATGATCTTCGAGGCTCCTTTGACCGTCTCTATTTTCGGCATATCGCAGCTCTTGACCATCTTCATCGATCTGGCTCAGGCTATCTATGAAGGGCTTCAAATTTGCCAAGTGTATTCTAAGAGCTTCATCAGGTATCGCATCGTCGCGCCAGTTGTCCGTATTGCTAAGATGATCAAAATGGGAAGAGATATCGTAGTTTAGCGCATGTTCAGTCTTTACCAATTCAGCGTTAAACAGTGTCTTTGTAACCAATTTTAAATGCAACTCGACAGCATGTCGCGCATTATACAAGATTGGCATTACGAGCGTATCTCTCTGTGAATAGAGCTCTTTTTCAATAATCAAATCTGCAAGTTCAACAGCGGCTTCAATATATCCGTCTGCATAATTCAAAGCGTGGCCTTGCTTGCCGATCATTGCATTCCATTCAGAATTTTGTGGCAGTGAAAAAAATGGATCTATTGTCATGTGTTTCCCAATATGTTTTGCAAAATTTCTATTGAAGCTGATTGGCATCGTGAGATTATTTCTCAATCGCTTGTTGAACTAGCTTCACCCGTTTCGAAATTATCTCGCGCACTTTTTTCAGAATGGGGTGGTAGATGCCTTCTTCATCCAGCTCTTCAAGGAGCGCGTCAGCTTCAAACTCAATCTTGCTCGCCATAGCCAAAAGCTCATTTTTCAGCATTCGTTGCGCGGCTTTGGTGGGTGAGACGAGGGAATACCAATGCTCAAGTTGAATTGTATCTGGCAATGCGCGACCGCCAATTTTCATTGCCATTTTCTTCGCAAGACGCGGATAAGCAGCGGTGCAAACAATATCGTAAAGAGGTGCAAGGTCAGGTGTTTTTTCACGGTAGAGCAATGAATAGTTCTTGGCATGCGCATCAGCATTGCCGACCAAGTAATGAAAGATCAGCATCTTTTGAAAGGTCAGGCGTTCTGCCGCTGGACGGCGCGTGTATTTCTGAATGAGCTCTTGCGATTTAGTCACACCAAGCCCACCTTCCTCTTCGTATTTCAGCTCAGGCGGAACGCTCAGCGCTTGGCAGAAATCTTCCTGATGAAGTTTCAGGATCTTGCCAGTTTTCTCTTGGTGTCGATCATAGCGCTCTACCAGAATAAAATCAGTCTCGCCCGCTGTTGCCTTGGAAACTGCGGGCGCGTTAAGCCCCATTCGCGCCGCCAGTTTCATACAAAACAGTTCATTTTCAACGGTGCCCTCTAAACCCTCAATGAAGGGTTTCAAAATATGGGTGGTGGGTCTACCATCCTTGGGAAGGGCAATCTCACCATCAATCATGCAAACTGCGAGCTTATCTTGTGCGCCAGCGAGTGATAAGCGCACCCCTTCTTCACCGCCAAGCAGAGGGCGCTCGCGTAAATGTTCAAGAATTTTAGCTAGTTGCTCAGCGCTTAACGGTTCAGTGTCAGCCGAGCTGAATTCAGGTGGGGCACTGTCCTCAGGCAGTAGCGAAAGTGCACCGGCGCATTCCCCGCCAATAATCTCCAAAAGCCCAAATGCATTTTCTTGGGAAACTCTAAGGGCGGCGGCTAATCTCTTTCGTGCCCGTTCATCAGGAAGAAGGCCAGAGAAAAATGGCCTTACTGTAGCGTCTGAGTATGGCTCTTCTCGAAGCGGCATTGAAACAGAAACTGATGGATTTTTCTTGGAAAGGTGGTCTGTATCATAGGTAAATGTGAGGCTGGCGTCAGCCGCTTGTACGAGCCGCCCAGCTTTTTCTTCGCGTAAATAAACGTCAAGGATACGGCTCATGCTTCACCGCCTCTACTGTTCACCTCAACAGAAATGCCGAGTGTTTGCATCACGGCAAAGGCGAGCCCAATGCGGCAACTCTCCTTGCCGTGTTCCAGTTCGCGTACAAAACGAACACCAACTCCAGAGAGAGCGGCAAGTTGCTCTTGAGTTAGTTTTTGTCGTTTGCGTTCAGCGCGGATCAATGTTCCAAGCTCGCTGTGATCGTTTACGATAGTCATAATCATCCCTTTCGGGACGATTTTAACGCAAATAATGCGACATTGCACGAAAAAGAACTGAACGGGACGATTTTGTGTTTTGTTAGATGGAATTGGACCAAATAACCCCGAACGGGACTATTAGTGAAAGAAAAACTCAATGTTCAGATCATAACAACTATTGATAGAACTACCCGAATGGCGGCTTATGGCCCACGCATCCTGACGTAGCCATTCTCATTTCCAGTTCTCTACGCCGCAGCGAACGTCAGCAAAGTCCAGACTTCAATTATGAAATCGAACCGCGTTGACAGGCAGCTTCGGATCATTGGGCGTCATTTCAGTATGAGGCTCTATTACTCACA
>NZ_LCWX01000069.1:0-1288 GCF_001431305.1 Pseudovibrio sp. POLY-S9 | reverse complement strand
AGTGGTGCTGGCATGCTGTGATCCTCCCGAACAGAGTGAATCACAAATCGAAGTTTTGGGGAATCTCATAGATTCAAACTTTGATCGAAACGCTTTAATATTGATCAGATCGGCTCATTTCTTCCGTCACAAAAACGGGGGAGAGCGCTGTCAAGGATCGACCCTGAGGCGGGGTATCGTCCACTGGAATGCACTTGCATGGAAGGATGGGGAGGCCTCAGGGCCGGGGAGCGGTAGCTCCCTTGTCCTTGACAGCGATCGGGGGCGCAGTCTCATTTTTTTTGAGAAGGGCTTACTCATCGAGGTTTGCCTTGCTGAGCGGGCCAAAAACAGACTTTTGAAGGTGCAGATCTCCGGCCTTGGCTTTTGCCAGACAGCCGCGCACAAAGCCGCCATAGGAATTGATGGTGGTGGCTGGGTCGGTGCTGCGGCGCTCAGCAATCACGATCAGCGTTGCGGCCGCGCTGCTCCCAAGTTTGCAGCTCGCCTCCTGCCATGCTGGTTTTGAGATCCCAAGATATCCTGCAGCCAGTGTTGCGGCCTGGATGACAGCCTCCCAATCGGCCCCGCCGCTCTTTGAGGTATTACGGATCATGTCGCGCAGCATGGGGCTGGCACAGGCTAAAACCTGTTTGAGCGTGATGTGCTCGATGCCGGACCTCAAAAGCACGGCCTGTGCTGAAGGCGGTTCCAGACCGGGCAGGGGAGGCGAACTGGATCTGTCCTCATGTGCTATCGGGTGTTGACGTGCTGGAGCCGCTCTTTCACGCTCAACTTTTTCAAGAGCCCTTTCCGCGGTAGCGGTCAAAGCAATCTTAAAGTCATTGCCGGCAGGCAATGTCCGCTCACTACTTCTTTCGTTAGAAAGTGTTTGTTTTGTATAGTTTGTATTTATGTGTCGGAACTGGATTTCCGACCTGTCGGAAGTTTTCTTCCGACCAAAGGTGTTTTGAGGATCGCAATCCGCTGCTGGATCGTCCTCGATCTGATCAGTGGAAGAAGCCTCACGCACCTCATGAAACGCTGCAATCAGCTGCAGCAAGTGCTGGCTCCATTGCAACAACTGAGTGATGGTCAAGCGTGCCTCGATGCGGCGCGGCAATGACAGCAACAGCTTTTGCGCATCCCCTGCAGCTGGATGGCCTGGATGCAAGGTCAGCTGCTGTCTTAAGACCTTTTTGTGAAGCTGAAGCGTTGTCTTTTGCTGTTTCCAGACAAGGGCACGCTGCTCCAGTTCTTGCGCCATGCGGTGCAGCCGCTTGTAACTTGCGGCCAGAGGGGCAAGATT
>NZ_LCWX01000068.1:0-4741 GCF_001431305.1 Pseudovibrio sp. POLY-S9 | reverse complement strand
AGGGAGGCTGTCCATGATCTCCCGGAGCCTGAAAGGCGAGGAAGATTGTGGTCAGGTGAGTGACGATCTAGTTCGCGTGAGGGCGCAAGCCCTGCTGCGGTGCCTTCAGATCAAAACGAAAGAAAGGATGGGAGGAATTAGCTGATTGCGCTCAAAACGTCAGGGAAGAGTACCCAGCGACACTCATTGCTCTATGAGCGGCCAGAGCACGGAATTGCGAGAAACCTGCGTCTCATCAAATCGCACTGGTTTGTCATGAAGGCGCAAGGCAGATAGCAAGACCCATGCTCCTCCCGGTGACTGCCCAAGCTTCAGCACTGTCGCCAGGTCTGGGTCTGGTAATAATTTTGGATTGGTCATTTGGGCAGACAGGCTGGTCACATCAGATTCCAGATCAAGATTATTGATGGCTTCCCACGCCTTCAGAACGCCTTTCCATGTTGTGCCCTCACACCATGAGAGTGCCATGGCTGAAACCGGTGTCCAGCCAGCACCATCGCCAATCAGCGCCCACTTTCTGGCGGGAAATGCTTGCAGCTCTTTCAGGTATACTGAGTTTTCTGTATCTCTTAGTGGGTGCAGGTCTTCGTTCACATGGCTACATTTCAAGCGCCAGTTCTCCAGCTCGACATGCAGCCCTGTCCAGATCTCAATTGGCGTAAAAGCTTGATCTTTATGCATTACCAGATCACTTGACAGGATATATAAAACATAGGATTGGCGTTCGTGCGGCCTGCTGTTTATTCCGAAACTACTCTAGCCCCATTTCTTGCATAAGTTCATGGTCAAGAAACTCATCATCAAAACCAATACGGCGGCACAATTCATCCTCCCCACAGCTAAAAGGAAAATGAACGACCTCTCCTTCGCTCAGAAAAATCAGTTTCCCATCAAGATTAGGGAAATCTTTTCTAAGCTGATTACATACATAGAATGCACCTTCGATATTTGTAGGTGGTGACAGAAAGTGAAGTGTTCGATTGTTTCTGAATACAAACTCCACTGAACTTGTATTTATTTTTATTTTGCAGTTCAGTTTTGTTTTCCCTGAACGTTCGATTTTATTGATGCTTTCCACTTTCCAAGTATTACGAAGCCATTGCTCCAAAGCTACGTTATCAGAAAACAAGTTCACACCTTTTGGCAGAACTGTGAGCATGCAAGGATCGTAAACATCATTGTACTTTTTGAAATCAGACATTTTTTTCTCTACCAACTGCTTCAATCAAGCTATATTGCCATACTCTGACGGGTCGTAATTCCACCAATCATCTTCCGGGTTAATCCTTGGAGGTCGTGCTGGATCATCATTCCCAAAACTGTTATGCGCTTTACAGACTTCGCGCATGGGTACGTATTCAATCTTTCCCTCAATATCTTCCGAGCCATATAGTTCTTTAAAAAATGGAAAGAGAGCAGGATGCCCAATCGCTGTATATAATCCGATGTTCCAGCATGCTTTGCCTGGCGCATTTGGAGTTTTAGTAACAACACCGTAACGCTCAAATTCTTCTCTAACTTTTTCTCGAATTTCTTCACGCTGCTCGTTGAGGAAAAATCCAGGATTGTCTTTAACTTCATCAAATACAAACGGAGAATTTCTAGGGTTCTTGGTATACTTTGCTTCACCTAACCAACAGCGGTCCGGATAACTCATATCTGCATTCACGGATGTGCCTCCTCCCTCACAATGAAACTCACTGCGGGTCTGGAAAATACAATATTGGTATCCCCACCCCTGCGTGGTGCTATTGCGCTTATTCCAAGGCACATCTGTCTTCATCTTTGCATCGGTAACCCGGTTCGGCAGTTCCACGGCCCACAAAGGGAACTTGTGCGGTTCACAGCAATTGCGCCGGGGGCGGATGCGGCGACGGTGATAGGACACCGGTTCCCCTTGCTCATCTTCCCCTGTAGCTTCTCTTGGCTTGTCAAACTCGCCTGGATCATCCCAACTAGGATCAAAGAACTCATCCTGCTTTTTCAATTGCGGCATGGGCTGAGTCTCGGGGGCCAGCACATCTGGCTGTATCAGGGGTTGCAACGGGCTGGGCCTGATCAGCGGTCTGGGAACGGGTGGACTAGGCACGAATGGCTTTACCCATTGCGGGGTCTTAGGAACTGTACCTGGTGGAAGATTGCGAACAAATGCGTACTGATTACCAGCGGCTTGCGAAGCTACGTTCTTTACCGTTTTAGCCAAGTTTGGATTGTTCATGCTGCTGTCCTGATGATTTTCCCTGACCGTTCCCGATAGACGGTACTGCTGCCATCTGCGTATGTTTCCTTGCATTCGATAACATCGCAGAGATCTCGCAGGGCCTCATTGTCAATTTCAACGCCGCTGTTAAACAGCAGCAGTTCAAGCCGTGTTTCGCGAGACATTGTTTCTTGCGAAAGAATGCGCTGAACATCCTGATCTTGATAAAACTCAGCTCCGGCCATAAAGCTCAAGACAGCCCAGTAAAAGAAGCAGCTCTCATCGCTGTAGCCTTGTTTGCCAGCGTGCTTTTGAGCCTCACCAAAGAACGAGATCAACTCCTTGCGCTGAAGTTCCTCCGTCTCCTTGGGAAAGGCTTTGCGAAGGAACTGCTCAATCTCGTGGTAAAAGCTGATTTGAGCGCAGTGCATCATATCATCGTATTGACGCTGCTCGATCTCGCGGAATGGGAAGGTTGCGCGGTAGTTTTCGACTGCTCGGTCATGGTTTTCATGTTTGTGCCAGTGATAGTCCAAGCCGTCTTCGGTCTCGATGCCGAGCTGCAGCTGTTCGCCGCGAAGGCGATAGACCGCAAAACTTGATGTGTAGTCATAAGGTGCTGCAATCAGATCAATGTTTTTGAAGAAATCCTGCCACTGTTCCGGGAAGCCATGTCGCAGGAAACAATAAAGCACGCGGGCATCATAAAAACGCAGGTAAACCGGTTTGCCACTTTCCGGCGTGATCACGCTCATGAACCGCTTCAAGGAGCTTCGAAGTTCCTCAATCGCCTTTGTTGAAAAGACGATGATACCAAGCTTTTCTGGAAACCCTACCTTTAGCCAACTGGTCAAAACAGCGGGATGGACAGTCAGGTCAACAAGCAACGGGGTTCGGGCATGGGCATCTTGTTTGGCCTCTGCAGGTGATCCCATCAACGGTTCCCATCCGTCTTCGCCCGTGGCCCGGATCTCGCTTGCAAGGTCTTCCTGCCAGGATGCATCCAGCACCAGGTATGGTTTGGCATCAATCGTTGCAGCTTGCGCGGCGATCCCCTTAAATCGTTCTGTCAAACTCACCGCTGCTATCCTTTGGAGGCTTTGTCTTCACACGTTTCGCAAAACGGCGACCGGCTCATTCCTACGGGAGAGGCTCCTCCAATCAAAACATCCCCAGATCCGGTTGAATCGGCACCACCACAATCAATCGGATCTCCCTGTCGCCCAGCTTCTTTGTTGTTGAACAGGACAGTCGGGCTTCCGGAGGCCAATGATCTGCCATGGGGTGGTGACGGGCAGACCGGGCATGGATGCGGTGCATAGGCATCCCCCTGACGCACAGCAAGGCGGTTGTTAATCAAAATGTTCGGGCTCCCGGCAATGGCGGGAGTTGGCGGGAAGTGGCATCCATGACCAGAACCAATGTCCCCAAGGCGTGCTGCTGGTTTTCCTGACATATCGTGCTCTCCTATTTCTCAAAGGAACGCGCATAGCGCTGTGCATGAGGACCGGAATAATCAGATGGCTTCATAGCTTCCATTGGCGGGACTGGAGCACCCTTGGCAGGAGAACCGCCACAGTTGACCTTCACCAGGGTGCCTTCAATCTGCACACCGCCCTTGTCGATCTTGACGAAGTTCCCGCCAACATTGAGGCTTATGCTCGCGCCTGCCTGAACAACAACAGCGTCCCCGGCATTGATGTAGTGGGTTGTTCCGCTCTCAAAGTGCTGTTTGCCCTTGGTCTCCAATCGCCAGTTTTCTTCAACAAGCGTTATGGCATTGCGCACGACATGAGTGACCTTGTCTCCCACAACTTTCAGGAAATCGCTGATCTTGATCTGGCGCAGTGCGGACCCGTCAACTTGTGTATGTTCTGACCCCTTCACCTGTTCGCGGTGATCGCCGCCCACCTCAATGTCTTTTGAGCTGCCGATAGATTCAGATTGAGACCCTTCAACTCGTTTGTGGCGGTTGGCCCCGACCTTCCAGGTCTCGTTGTTCTCAACAACGCCGTTGTGGAATTTCTGAGCGTGGAACCAGACTTCCTCCTGCCCGCCCTCATCTTCAAAGCGAAGCTCGTTGTAGCCATTGGCCTTGTGGCTGTCTGACATGAGCACCATGCGGGTTTTGAAGTCGGGAAGTTTGTTCGGTGGACGGTTGTTGTTATGATACGTCCGCCCCGTAATGATTGGCTGGTCTGGATCACCTTCGAGGAAATCTACGATGACCTCGTGGCCGATGCGCGGGACAGCCATATGCCCCCAGGAGGCTCCACCCCAATTTTGCGAGACACGTATCCAGCACGAAGATCTATCATCCTTGGCACCATGGCGATCCCATGGGAACCAAACTTTGACCCGGCCATGTTCATCGCAGTAAATCTCTTCGCCTTCAGGTCCGGTGACATGGGCGATCTGCGGGCCGTCCACCAATGGCTTTTTGAGCAATTTGGGCCGGTATGGCAGGCGCGCGGGCATGACCTCAAACCCGGCGCTGTAAGTGGTGGAGCCGCTGCCGGCTTCCTCAGCCACGGCCTGCGG
>NZ_LCWX01000067.1:0-545 GCF_001431305.1 Pseudovibrio sp. POLY-S9 | reverse complement strand
GGTAGAGTCGGGGAGAGACGCGCCCTGCGGTAGATGAGGGGAGTAGCTGTTGACCGGCTGCTTTCGCACACTGCCGGTGCCTCAATCCTCACCATGACCACGTTTCCTCGTCCCCGCTCATCAAACCGGACGTGCGGTTTTCCCGCATCCGGCTTTCCGACGGGATCATGCCTTCGCCCACGGAAGGCCCTTAGTCCTCGGCGCAAGGTGCATGAGGCCGTAGTGTTGCCACAGCCTCTCATCCGGGTAGTGCACATACTTCCCGCTTCTAACCTTGTGCTTCCGACAGAGCCACTGTCGCAGCCGCTTCGTCGCATGCGCGTCTATTGCCGCATAAGCCGGGCTGACTTGTCCGAGGTGATAATAGTTTGCCCAACCGGACAGCATCCAATTCAGGCGTCGTACTATTTCCTCCGATGTCATCACCCCATGACGTGCAGCAGTCTGCGCACTTATCTTGCGGCAGATGCTTTGAACGCTTGCCTTGAGCGGTCGGGCACCAATATAGGCTCCTCTCCCGGTCGGGCGGTAGTTGCGTCCAATGC
>NZ_LCWX01000066.1:0-264 GCF_001431305.1 Pseudovibrio sp. POLY-S9 | reverse complement strand
AGTAAATTAGTTTCTTCGGCATTGGCTGCTCGCCTTGCCCGGGCGTTTTTGTATGAAACAAGATCTCCTCCGAAAGGCATTGGGAGCAGGCACTGTCAACGATGCACACACTTGCCAGAGACAGGTGTGATTGTCGGTGATAGCTAAACGCCTGCCAGTGTAGACGCCCATCGGGTGACCAGCTTCCGCTTGGTCCCTGCACTAAAGACTTTCAAGGGGTGTTTCAACGAACCCGCCGGGTGATGCGTTACTTCACCCGGTAGC
>NZ_LCWX01000065.1:0-8650 GCF_001431305.1 Pseudovibrio sp. POLY-S9 | reverse complement strand
AAAGGAGAACTAGACCTAAAAAAAGGCTGGTCACCAAACCTCAAACTGGGGAAATTTGGTCCAGCACTTTTGGGGAAATTTGACCCAGCATTGACAGCGGCCACGAGACAGACGTTGAGGTCACCTTCGAGCCGATCAAGGATGGCACCCGGATGACCATGTTACAAAAAGTATTCGCCGATCCAGAGCAGACCAAAAACCACAACCACGGCTGGAGCAGCAGCTTCAACGACCTGCAACGCTTCGTCGAAAGCTAAGACGCTCTCCCCTCCCAAGAAGCGCCCATTCACGATCCGATATCGTGGGTGGGGGCAGCTAGCTAACTTTCACAATTCATCCCACTAAAACTAAATTACAGCTTAGACAAGGTAGCTTTCATGTTGATATGCCTGTTAGAAAACCCAGCTCAGAGTTAATCAACACATCGAATAAGACGACCCATCACCAACTTTTCTTTGCAAAGTACGAGCAGCCTAAATTTATAAGTGCATTACAAAATTGTAGTAACTTTATAGTTTGTTGCAAAACTGTCGTACAAGATGTATCGCAAAAATAAAATCCGACTTGAACCTTAGAGAACAGTCCCTTGAGCAACAACCTGCCAATCTCTGCCTTCATCATTAGCCAAGATGAAGAAGATCGTATCTTGATGGCAATCAATAGTGTGAAAACGTTGGTTGATGAAGTAATTGTTGTAGACTCAGGATCAACAGACAACACAGTCGCTCTTGCAGAAAAAGCTGGAGCTAAGGTCATCTACAATAAATGGGACGGGTACGGCAAGCAAAAGCGCTTTGCTGAAGATCAATGCAGAAACACTTGGTTAATCAACATAGATGCCGATGAGGAAATCACTTTAAAACTAGCTGATGAGATCACAGAAATTTTCACATCAACTCCGCGTGCAGATATCTACAAAGTACATATCGTCGACGTTTTCCCGCATGAAAAGACAGCAAAAAAGTGGGCATATGGTTACTGGCAATATCGTCTTTACAACAAAGAAAAAGGTCGTTTTTCATCCTCGAGTGTTCACGACACAGTGAGACCACATGAGGGAGCTAAGATAGCAAGATTAAAAGGCAAAGTTGATCATCGCTCGCAACGATCAATTCAGTTTACAGTAGAAAAATTCAACCGCTATTCTGATATGCAAGTTCAGGATATGATTTTCAGAGAACGACGAATATCACCGTTGAGATTACTGACAGAATTCCCTCTCGCGTTTTTGAAAAGCTATTTTATACGTAGAGGTGTGTTTTATGGGCTATGGGGCATCGTAGATGCTCACAACTATGCCTATTCCAGGTTCGTTAGACTAGCTAAATATTACCAGTATCAATTGATCGAAAGGGCAAAAAAGGCTAATAAGGAGCGATGAAACATATGTAGGTTTGTACAGGTACCATCGTGAAGCCGCTCATCAGTTATTTATTAACCGTATATAATAAGGAACAAGAACTTCCACAAACAATCCAGTCTTTACAAAACCAAAGTGGTTTAGACGGCGCACAGGTGGAGTTTATCTTTGTAGATGACTGTTCATCTGATCGTTCAATCGAATTTCTCAAGATTGAAGCGGCAAAAGATTCTCGTATTAAGATAATTGAGAACAAGCAAAATCGTGGTCCATCAGTTCGAATAAATCAAGCTGCTAAGCATGCTAGCGGCAGTTACTTAATTCCACTCGACGCAGATGACTTTCTCACTTCCAATGGTACCCGCACCTTACTCAACATTGCAGGAGACACTGGAGCAGCCCTTATTTTTGGAAAATCAAAACGTGGTTTTCAGACGCAGGCCCTCATCGATGTCAACTCACTTGTCACTGTTGCAAAAGACCCATTGGCCTATTGCGCTCGAAAACAGATCGTACACATGGGCTTTCTTGTTGACTCTCAACTATGGAGAACAGCTGGTGGGGCCGATGAACGAATATTTATACAGGATCAATCTTTGCCGCTAAGCTTGAGTGCAGCTGCTAACCGGCTCGCCTACATCCATGATGTTGTGTATTGGTTGCGTCCCAAAACAAATAATAACTTAAGTGAAAATACAACCCAACAACACCATGACCGCTTCTTTTCGGCTCTATTCCAGTTGGAAAGATCAGGCATTTCATACACAGCCAAACGAAACTTAACAAAGCAAATTTTTTCCTCGCGTTGGAAGCTGCTACGAGACAACGGCAAGCTGGATGCTTATCTCTCCGAGCCATTTTTAAGCTACATTTTCAACCGATTGTCTCCCAGAGCCGAAATCTCCAATCAAAAGCTTCAACATTACATAAAAGAGATGCTCTCTCAAAAAGATGTCAGACGGATCAGCTTCTCATAAAAATCAAAAGATATCGGAAGAAAGAAACGAGATGCCAGCTAAATCAAAAGATATATTTGTAGTTCGCTGCAGTATCTTGGGAGATCAAAACAATCTTCTTGGGCTGGCTGAGGCGTTAAAAAACGAGTTTGGTGGTGAAATCAAGTTAGTAGATATCAGGTTCCGTAGCAGAGTCTTGGAAACACTTTTTCTTCATCTTATTCAGCAAAAACACGAAAGCAAAATTTGGGACCACGTTACATCTTTCTTTTGTGTTGGCGACATTCCAGCGAAAGAAGAAGTCGATGGAGCATTTGTTCTTTCAACATTGGGAGCAGGAGAACTTCCAGCTGTATATCTTTCCAAATTAGGAGCTTTTTCGATTCATCTCGGTGAACTCAAACGGATTCCATACAATTTAATAGACATGACAATTGCTCATCCAGGTCACGTGACAAAGGTTGATGAGTTTAAACTTCCGTGTGCACCATCATCAATTGATGAGGAAAAACTGCTCCCCAAGGCAAAACGCAATGACTTACTTGTCGCCTTCGGGGGCAACACTGGTTCGCTAACATATTCTAGATATTTCTACGAAAAGACTTTATCGCTTGCTGCTATTGCAGCAGAAAGAAATCGATTAACTTTAAAGATTACAACTTCCCATAGAACTGGATTGAGAAATGAAGAAATCATTCAAGAATACATCCAAGACAAGAGCTTAAAAGTAGAGCAGTTAGCCCTCTACAATCAAAGTGATGTACCGAGTATGGGATTTTTACTCAGCAATGCAGCAATAGCGTTGATAAGTGCCGAGAGTGTTTCAATGATCTCAGAAGCATTAGCAGCCTCAGCTAAGACGGTCGCAATTTATGAACACGCACTTCCAAAGGAAGAAAGAATTTCCAGATTTCTTGAGGAGCAATTATGCAACAATCAAATCATGCTCATTGATGCGATTAGTTCAGACGATATCGAACTGGCATCACTCCAGTTTCCAAGTGTATCCTGGAAAACTCCTTTCCTCTCTGCGGTTCATCGCAAGCTAAATAAGAAAAATATCCGAGCAGCGGCATAATGGCAAATTACGTTTTAATGAATGATACCTACGACACTTGGCATCATGGGTGTCGCGCCGTTTCGCGAGTGATCCGGCGTGAAATGACAAAAAGAGGTTTCAACTTAATTGCAACCTCTCGCGTAGGAGCCCGATGGTGGGAAGATGTTTCTTTTGTTGAGCAAATTCAAAAAGCAGATCTAATCCTCATAAACGGTGAAGGTTCGTTTCATAGCGGAGGTGAAGACGCGCAACGTTGCATCAGAGTCTTTCATGATTTCGCTCATATTAAACCCATCGCACTTATTAATAGTATTTGGCAAGATAACCCGAGTGAATGGACAAAATTTCTTAAAGATGCGTCCTACGTGTCGTTAAGAGATACAATCAGCCAAAGCAATCTGTCATCTCAGGGTATTGACGCACAGTTCTGTCCCGATTTAAGTCTCGTTAGCTCCCGTCCAACGACGTCAATCGCAAAGCGTAGTGGAGTAGCATGGGGAGATGCTTTACGGAGACAAACAACTCGAGCCCTCTATGATGGGTTCAAGAGCGCTAACGGAGAGAAATACTTTGCCAGCGTTCGTCCTCGCTTTAGATCTCCAATAACACCTCGCCCGATTAAGGATTTTCGCTATCAAATGATTTGTAGCATTAAACGCTACACTTGCTTTAATGACGAAGTTGAGCTTTCTGAGTTTCTCAGTTCACGAGAATTATACATTACAGGCCGTTTCCATGGTGCTTGCCTGTCACTTTGCGCTCGAACTCCATTTATTTCAATTGCATCTAACACGCAGAAGATCACGTATTTGCTGCAAGATTTAGGTCTAAACACAGAGCGGGTATTCCCTGATACTACCCAACTTGTAGCTGCCTCCGCGGAAAACTGGGGTTGGAGCAAGCAAGAGCAACAGAACCTAGAAGAAAGTTTACAAAATATATCAAGGCAATCTCAAAAAATGTTTGATGAGATTTGCACTTGCTAATTTGCTGAAGTCGACTTATTTCGTTGCCACAAACCTTGACGCATAATATCTAATAAAAATGTGCCTGATCCAACTTCAGAGGATTAAGGTTAAAAGTGATTCTGGAGATTGGGTTATCATTATTCTCAATACAATTAAAATTCCAAAGCCAAATCGTATACTAAGGAAACGAATAAAAGTAGACGGCACTTCGCTCCAATCAAACGTTGCTTCTTGGTCTTTTTATTTGCCCTCTCTACAAATAAAGCTATTGCATTCGTTTGATGGATTTTGCCATTGCATTTCTAAAGGTGCACCGTCCAGGAGCCGTATTTTGGAAGAAGATTATCCATTAAGAAGTGAACGATACACACTTCGAGATTGGCGTCAGATTTACAAAAAAGAAGTATCACTACGTACTGCAGAAAACTATGTTAGTGCAGATCGTCTTTATAAAGCAGGAATTGGTCCAAAAGTTATCGACATAGTTTATGTAAAAAATTTTGTTGCATACTATAATCCTCGTCCCACTTGGACTTGTGGTTTGGTTGTTGAGAACCTCTACCAATATCCAAGAAAAACACCTACAACTGAGAACCAACTGCACGATGCAGGTGTGTTTCCAGACTATATTAATAGCTGTATACGTCAGCAAATCCACGGTTATGTGAGTGATTTAAACTCTGTCTTAGGAGTTATGCCTAAAGACGCCGATAGCCAAGTCAATGCGATTAACTTGGAATTTCAGAACGTCATCAATTCTGGAGTTCTAAGTTAATTATTAAACGATGCCTCTGTTTTGGTAAAAGTCCGTCATGCAGCTCAAAAGATACTTTGCTCAGAAATCAGTTGCGGTCATTGGTAACTCAAAAAATCTTTTAAATTATCAGTACGGTAGTGAAATTGATGCGCATGATGTTGTAGTCCGAATGAACCGTGGTGTGACCATTCCTCAGATGAACTGCTTTGGGGAAAATACGAATGTATGGTGCTACAGCACACTCAAGCTAGTCAAAGACATCTATAGAAAGAACAACTGCGACTACAGGGTTTGCATGTCTCCAAAGAGTCGCGTGCTTACAAATAGATGCTCAACAGATCTTTTTTTTCCAATAACACTATGGAAAAGACTAAACAACGAATTAGAAGCACGTCCTTCGGTTGGCGCAATGGTGACCTACCTGTTAGCCCAATGTGATCCTGCCAGCGTCGACATCTATGGATTTGATTTCAAAGCCTCAAAGAGTTTTTACGAAAAATCAAATAACACTGGATCCCACAATTTTCAGAGAGAACAAAAATTACTGCAACAAATAATAATAGATAAAGGCTGGTCCTTTAAAGACTGTTCTTTGGAATACAACATCGAAGCAACTGAATGGAAACTCTCAGCTTTTATGAAAAAATATTTTAGTACTTAAGTATTCGTAATTGAACCCAAACTCGACATTTAAAACTGACGGCACCAACCAATTCAACAATACGGGCATGAGCTGGTGGTCGAATTCTTCCGGGCCCTCCATCGCTCCGACTGTCGAATGAAAAATCTTTCCAGCCCCCATCGCTGTCACCTGTCTCACGAAAATCGATACGTAAGGAAACATTGCGGCACAAAGCTTAGTGGAACATCGGCAAAACTATACTGAAAGTTATTCAGCTGCGATCAGCTGCCTGGTGTAAGCAGCTGACCAAGCTCAGCTTTAAAGCTGCGTGTCAAACCATTTTAAGATAGCCGGAACCACTTGCTCATCAATCATCTGAGGGCCTTCAAACGCACTCCAAACATGATCGGTATCGAGCACGACGAGTTTTTCTTCACCGTCATGATAAGTCATCCAGGCCTCACCAATTGCTGGCTGCGGTGTGATCAGAGCATCCTTAAGACCCATCATTACAAGCAATGGCCCGTCATAGTGCGCCATCGCTGCCAATGGACTGGTGACAGGCATTTCCTGATAGAACCGGGCTTTCAGTGTTGTTTCAACACCCCATGGCAAGCTTCCTGTGACCGGCA
The DNA here is from genome assembly GCF_001431305.1 of Pseudovibrio sp. POLY-S9. Taxonomy (NCBI): domain Bacteria; kingdom Pseudomonadati; phylum Pseudomonadota; class Alphaproteobacteria; order Hyphomicrobiales; family Stappiaceae; genus Pseudovibrio; species Pseudovibrio sp. POLY-S9. Next base: position 2,295 of record NZ_LCWX01000065.1, on the reverse strand, counting down.
TTTCAGGATCAGCAGTCATCGCGTTGTTCACCAACTCCGTTCCGAAGAGACCCGTAAACGTCACCAACGGATTGGTTGCGGGCGCCATTAAAACAACGGTGTCTACATCTGGTCGTGCAGCAGCTGCATGGCTGGCAACAAGCCCACCCTGGCTCCATCCAATCAAAGCAATCTTAGTGCCTTTGAATTGCTCTTGAGCACGTACCCAGTCAATGGTTGTGACGGCATCCTTAATCTGCCCGGAGAACGTTGTGTCCTCCCACTTTCCATCACTTTCGCCTGAGCCTCGAAAATCTATCCGCAGCGATGAAACACCGCTTTCGGCCAGCAAACGTGCCATGCGAGAGAAGACACCTTCTTCAGTTTCCTTTACCGGTAACTCGTCACGCGTTCCGGTAAAACCATGCAACAGAATTGCGATTGGGGCGTTTTCTTGTGCTGCAGTCTCCAAGGTACCGACCACACTCTGGTTATCGACAGGAATGGAAACAACACGTTCTTCAGCACCTGCGGTTTGCATCATAAACAAGTTGATTAAGCCCAATACCCCAACGCTCGATGCAATAAACTTATTCGACAAATACATTTCAACTATCTCCCTCAAAATTCTTTATTCAGAAACACGCAGGAGTATAACCAGCAAAATTTGCTCAGCAATGGTTGAAAAACTCAACGCCATTTAGATCAAGTAAAACACGGAGTTCCTCTTGCTAATCCCGCGACAAATAAGGGAATATAGCCACATCAATCAGGGGAGGTGTTTGATATGGCTAACGGGCGCAATGTGCTCTGGATCATGTGCGATCAATTACGGTTTGATTATCTGAGCTGTTACGGTCACCCACATCTGCACACTCCACATATCGACAAACTTGCGGAACGAGGTGTCCGGTTTAACCGCGCTTATGTTCAATCTCCCATTTGCGGCCCATCTCGCATGAGTTTCTATACCGGGCGTTATGTGCGCTCTCACGGCAGCACGTGGAACGGCATACCGCTTCGTGTCGGGGAGCCAACGCTCGGGGATCATTTGCAAGAGATTGGCGTGCGCAACGTGTTGGTTGGCAAAACCCATATGCGTGCAGATTCTGACGGCATGGCCCGCCTCGGCATCTCTCCGGAAAGCTTCATTGGTGCCCGCGTTGCTGAATGCGGGTTTGAAGTGTTCGAGCGGGATGACGGACTTCACCCCGATGGGTCATACTCTCCAAATCCGCAATACGACAGTTACCTCCAAGCCAAAGGATACCATGGCCCAAACCAATGGGAGCAATGGGCGAACTCAGCTGAGAGTGAAGACGGTGAGATCCTCTCCGGCTGGTTGCTTGGTCACGCTGATAAACCGGCGCGGGTTCAGGCTGAACATGCCGAAACGCCTTACATGATCCAGCGGTTCAAAGACTTTGTTGCCGTTGCCGGAGAGGAGCCATGGTGTGTGCATCTTTCACTCATCAAACCTCACTGGCCCTATATCGTCCCTGCCCCCTACCATGACATGTATGGAGCAGATGATGTTCTGCCAGTCGTTCGCTCAGATGTTGAGAAGCAAAATCCGCATCCTGTGTTTAAGGCCTTTATGGGTGAGCGCGTTTCCAAGGCGTTTTCCAATGATGAAACGCGAGCAAAAGTCATTCCTGCCTACATGGGCCTGATCAAACAGATCGACGATGAAATCGGCAAACTCATGGCGTTTCTCGACGAAAAGGGCCTGACAGACACCACCATGATAGTGTTCACCTCCGACCATGGGGATTACTTGGGCGATCATTGGATGGGCGAGAAAGAGCTCTTCCACGAACCATCTGTCAAAATTCCGCTGATCGTTGTTGATCCAAGAGCGGAGGCTGACGAGACGCGGGGCACCGTTAGCGAAGAGTTGGTCGAAGCAATCGATCTGGCGCCGACCTTTGTCGAGTTCTGTGGCGGTACGCCCAAATCAAACGTGCTTGAAGGCCGCTCTCTCTTGCCGTTGCTCGAAACTGTTGAACCTGTTCAGTGGCGTGAGTTTGCCATTAGTGAGTACGACTATTCCATGCGCAATGCGCGGATGGATCTTGGGTTGTCGATAGCAGATTGCCGCCTTGCGATGATCATGGACAAGCGCTGGAAGTTCATCCATGCAGAAGGATTCCGACCCATGCTCTTTGATCTTGAAGAAGATCCGCAGGAGCTGAATGACCTTGGCGCTGATCCTGCATTTGAAGTTCGTCCCTGTTTCCGGACAGTTTGATTAAACACATTACGCTGCCATTTTCCAAGCCCTTTGTTCAAACGCCTGACAAGGCGTTTTGTAGC
>NZ_LCWX01000064.1:0-419 GCF_001431305.1 Pseudovibrio sp. POLY-S9 | reverse complement strand
AGCAATTTGGGCCGGTATGGCAGGCGCGCGGGCATGACCTCAAACCCGGCGCTGTAAGTGGTGGAGCCGCTGCCGGCTTCCTCAGCCACGGCCTGCGGCTGACTGCCCTGATGCGAGACGGTGAGCAAATGATACTTGATGTTGTAGTCACTGTTCGGGTGGTCCGTGAGCGTAAACTGATGACCTGCCATCAGGTGGATGGCATTGGTGGCGCCATGGCCTGTGGTGGCCTCTACCCGAGCTGCCTCCAGCCGGTGCTTTGTGAACGGTTTGCCGACACCATCGGCCTTGTAGCGCCCTGGATACTCATAGAGTGCATAGTCTCCAGCAGAGCCGTTGTCCTCACCGCGCTGATGGGCGTGTTGCTGGTTGTAAGGTGGGTTCTTGAAGGAATAATCGCGCTGCATGAAGCTGGTGGC
>NZ_LCWX01000063.1:0-1057 GCF_001431305.1 Pseudovibrio sp. POLY-S9 | reverse complement strand
TAAAGCGTTTCGATCAAAGTTTGAATCTATGAGATTCCCCAAAACTTCGATTTGTGATTCACTCTGTTCGGGAGGATCACAGCATGCCAGCACCACTATCTACAGAACTGCGAGAACGCTTTGCGCGTCTGATCATGGGCGGATTGACGGGTCGTGAGGCTTCACGACGCCTTCAGATATCTGCGGCAACCGGATCTCGTTGGGCGCGGCAAATCCGCGTTTGTGGTTCTGCCCCCATCGCGCCGATGGGACGTCCTTCCGGAACTGGCAAGCTCGCCGCCTATGTCGGGTTCTTCAAAGAGTTGGTGAGACAAGACCCTGATATTACATTATTTGAATTACGCGATGCGCTCGCTGATGCAGAGGGTGTGAGTGTGCATCATTCAGCCATAGCCCACCTGTTGAAGCGTCTTGGCTTCACGCACAAAAAAAGTCGCTGGTCGCCACCGAGCGTCAGCACGTCAAAGTAAAGCAGCGTCGGGCTGAGTGGTTGGATCATCGTCTCCCGGCCATCAAGACCTTGCCTGAGCGCGTTGTCTTCATTGATGAAACCGCCGTAAAAACAAACCTTACTCGCCAGAAAGGCTGGGCTGCCCGAGGCGAGCGACTTGTGATGGACGCGCCCTTCGGGAGTTGGGGTACGCAAACGCTGATCGCAGGCTTGACAACAGATGCGTTGATTGCGCCATGGGTGATTAAGGGGGCGATGGACGGTCCGGCTTTTGCGGCTTACATCCGCCAGGTGCTGGTGCCGGAAATCGAACCCGGCACCGTGGTCGTACTCGACAATCTTGCTACGCACTACAATAAAGAGGCAGCTGCCACCTTAAAGGCGCACGGCTGCTGGTTCCTTTATCTGCCACCTTATTCACCGGACCTGAACCCGATTGAGCTGGCCTTCTCGAAGCTCAAAGCCCACCTGCGAAGGATCGGCGCACGCTCGTTCACGGCTGTCTTTAATGCCATCGGGGAAATCTGCGACCTCTACAATCCGACAGAATGCTGGAACTACTTCAAAGCCGCAGGATGCATCTCAAATTAATCTCGAAACGCTTTA
>NZ_LCWX01000062.1:0-743 GCF_001431305.1 Pseudovibrio sp. POLY-S9 | reverse complement strand
AACGATGGCTCGGGGAATTGTCGCAAACTCTGAAGGACGGAACCTACACACCGAATGCGGTGCGACAAGTTCTGATCCCGAAGAAACAGCCCGGCCAGTTCCGGCCCTTGGGCATTCCTTGCATACGGGATCGGGTGGCACAGACATCGGCCATGCTCGTACTTGAGCCGATATTTGAAGCCGACTTGCAACCGGAGCAATATGCCTACAGACCGGAACGGAGCGCCACGGATGCGGTCAACCACATCCGCAAGCTGGTGAACACCGGTCATAACGAGGTTGTTGACGGCGATCTGTCCAACTACTTCGGCGAAATTCCGCATGTTGAACTGATGAGGAGCATTACTCGACGCGTATGCGACGGGCGGATGCTTGGACTCATCAAGACATGGCTGGAAATGCCGGTTGAGGAGGACGACGGCAAAGGCGGCAAGCGCCGCACGAACCTCGCCCGCAGGGAACGGAAAGGCACACCTCAAGGAGCGCCAATTTCACCTGTACTCAGCAACCTCTACATGCGCCGGTTCATTCTGGGATGGAAAGTACTGGGTTATGCCCGGCGCTTTAGGTCCGAGATCGTAAATTATGCGGATGACTTCTGTGTTCTCGGCAAGGCCCCGGCAACGGATATGCTGGCGGCGGTCAGGCAGATCATGGAAGGCTTGAAGCTTACGATCAATGATCGGAAAACCAGATGCTTACAATGTCCGGAGGAAGCGTTGGAGTTTCTCGGATATCGCATT
>NZ_LCWX01000061.1:0-398 GCF_001431305.1 Pseudovibrio sp. POLY-S9 | reverse complement strand
CGTACCCTGTCCCAAGCTTCCATGAGGAAATCAGTTCGCCACACCTTGTCGAAAAGCGCGTGAAAACGGCGGTCAGGTTCTTCCTTCGCTTTCACATGCAGCATAGTCTGGAATTTCTGAACGCCTCGTGACCCTATTAGGTTTTGACCAGTGGTCATGCCTTGCATCCTTTCCATGCTCTTCCCGGAGTCAGGCCCCTTTCCTCGACCGGCATTACCCGGCGTCTTCAGTACTACGGGCCTGTCCGCCACCCTGCAGGCCCAGCCTGCCCCTCACGGGGAACTGGTTGGCGAGTGCGCGCCACCGGCAGGGCTTCCCGTGTTGCTACGTCTTCCATCTTCCATGCGTACCAGCGCCACTACCCCGGCGGGAACGGATCGGTGCATATGTCGCTTGCT
>NZ_LCWX01000060.1:63691-78533 GCF_001431305.1 Pseudovibrio sp. POLY-S9 | reverse complement strand
GGCACGCTGTGGCTGGCGAGCACGCGATCATAGATCTGCAGCATGAACATCGGACCCGTCAGCATCAACAGGTTGATGACCAGACTCAAGACCCCAACGCCCGCATACCCGGACCGAGACGCCGCAAACGCCTCAGCCACCATAGGGCGCTTTGGCTGCCCACTCTTCGATGTACTCATAGATACTCCCGAAACCACCTGGCCCCAAACTTCAGTGCGCGGCACGTCCTCCCAACGAACGATAGGACGCCTGTTACGCTACAAAACTCGTGGTTATGCCCCAACAAAAATTGTGGTCTCCATAGTATGTAAATCGCACACTATTTGAAAGGGGTAAGACGCTTAATTTTGCTCATGCATTGAAAATGAGGGAAATACCGCAAACTTATGATTTGATTAAATAATTATGCAACCTGCCATTGCGGCAGGTCGCACATTTTTCTACCTCTTATACAAACGTGAAATCGTCTGCATTGATGAGGCTGGAATCAACACCTGAAAGGGTGATGGAACCACCGTCGTAGCTGACGAGTGTATCTGCACCAGTGTCCTGAATCGTAAGGTCTGCAAAGCTGTCTGCACCGCTTTCAAATCTCATAAAGTCAAGGCCATTGGAGAAGTCAACGATCGTGTCTGCACCGCAGTTGATGTTGAACACGAAGGTATCACGACCAGAACCGCCCGAAAGAGTGTCGTCACCGAGACCACCTTCGAGGGTATCGTTACCAGCATTGGCATAGAGACCGTTGTCGGCATCGTTCCCAATCAGCTCATCATTACCTGAACCAGAATAAGCATTCTCGATCACGGTATCACGCATGATGGTCATGTTGCCGGTCAGACCGTTCACGTCAGAGTAAGTCTCTGCCACCAAAGAGATTTTCTGGTCAGCGCGGACAGAGCTGAAGTTGATGCTGTCGTTGCCGCCATTGTCCATGATGGTGAACGTGGCTGGGTTCAGGTCTGCAATGTCGTCATAGTAACCGCCAGCGGTGGAGTTTTCACCGTAAACGGTGGACCCAGTGCGCAGGTCGGTTGCTGTGCCATACAGGTCCTGCATAGCAAGGATGTCTGCAATCATTGGCGTGACGACGTAGGCACGGCTAGCGTCTACGTTGGTGTTCTCCACCTGATCGAAGTAGGACATGATTGTGCCCTGCCAGGAATCGTTGGAGTAGTGGTTGTCCACGCCGTAAGTCGCGCTGCCGTTGTAGTTGCCAGCATGACCCAGACCGAGTGCGTGACCGATTTCGTGCACGTAGGTCTGGAAAGCATAACCGTCCAGGCCGGTGCCATAACGCGCAACCCAGTCCGTGCTCACATTCACGGTTGAAGAAACGATGGTGCTGCCGCGTGTGGTTGAGTTTGCGTAAGCGCCGCTGTCGTTGTCGTCAAATGTGATCTGAGCGCCGGAGTTGACAGTCTGGAAGTCGATACCGGTGACTTTTGTCCAGGCTTCCAGAGCTTTGGTTGCAAGCTCACGGCCAGAAGAGTTCAGACCATTGAGGTTGACGGTGAGGGACTCACCCGGGCTCACGTCAAACGCACGACGACCACGACCTGAGTTGTTCCAGTACCCATCGGTCAGCTGGCTTGCAATCTGGTCGTTGGTGAACGCGTTTGGATCGGTTGGCGGGTCAGTTGGGCCGCCGTCTGCGTCAACGGAGAGTCTGTAGTCTCCGGTGTAGCGATCATTGTAGGATGCAGCGCCAATGTAATAGGTGCCGGTGGATGTTGCGGTGAAGGTGATTTCGGAGTTACGTCCGCTGCCGCCATCATCGTCTGTCGCGATTTCGTTTGTGTTGGAATCGTAAAGGTACAGGTATGTATCGGAAACGCCCCCACTTCCGATGCCTTCCATTGAAATTGTGTAAGTTACTCCAGCCTGTACCTCGAGTTTAATTGCGTCTTTATCGCCAGAAAAACTCAGCGTTCCCTCAAAAGTGTCACCCGATGAAATAGAGTATGGGGTCGTCGTGCTATATGGCGCATCGCCCCCTTCAATAACTCTTGCCTCTTCAACGTGATTATCTCTAAACATATTATCTCCCCTAGAGTAATAGTAGTAGTAAACCATCTAAACGTATGAGGGATGCACTGAAAGGCAATATAAATGATCTTTGGATTCACAGAAGAAAGTAGTATCAACACATCTACTGGTTGAATCATTGACGAACTCTCGATGTGTGAATAGAATGCAAAATATATTATTTTAGGTATAAAACATCTGAATCTTTTAAATATATCAATTCAAAATATTAATATATTTGGGTAAAATAAGTTTACCTACTGATAAATAATTCTAAAAACTGACCAGTTGATCAAATAATTGTAGTATGTTTTTCCTCTGATCTATTCTAATAAAGAGATGTTTAATACTTAATTATATTTGTTGATTCGAAGAATTTATCAATTCACGAAACTGTGAGATTGATGGCGAGATGCCTGTATATACGTGAAAATGCGTGATTTTGGTGGAACGTTTTATCAAATTAACGGGGCTAATCCGGCAAGTTGACCTATAGGGAAGTGTGTATGCTGAAGTGAGCTCATAAAACACCCCGGTCAATGGGGCTTGACCAGGGTGAGTTGTGGGCAGGGTACGTCTCTACCCAGGGGAAATATTTTCCTGAATGGCTCAGGAGGAGATTCTCCGCCCCTGGGTACGCTTTGCAGATACGCGAGGCTGGAAAGCGAGATGGAGGCGGGGCGGAGAACGTTCCTGTGCGTATCTTCAGCCTGCGGAGGGGTGCTGACTGAAGAGCGTGATCACAGGCTTGCCATAAATTGCTGGTTCAGGTCGATTCCGTAGCCCGGTGCGGTTGGCTTTTCAAAGCCCCCATCCACCAGCTCGGCTTCTGGCGTCACCAGATACTTGCGCAGCTCCCCATCACAGAAGTCCGGATGCACATACTCAAAGTAAGGCGCGTTGCCGATTGCGAACTGATAATGGATCGCTGCTGCTGAGGTGATGCCAGTCTTCCAGTTGTGCGGCATCACCTGCACGTTGTGCGCGGTCGCCATCTCTGTGATCCGGCGCAGCTCTGTCAGGCCGCCGCAGCGATTATAGTCAGATTGCAGCAGATGCACCTTGCCTTTGGTGATCCATTCTTCTGCTTCAAAGCGGGTGGTGCTCATCTCCGCGCCGCAAATGCGGGAGCGGGTGTTTTCTACCAGTTTGGCGTGGCCACTCAGGTCATCGTGCTGCAGCGTCGCTTCTGCGAAGTAGAGCTCCAGATCGTCAATGGAGTTGAGCAGGCGGGCAACGTCATACCAGTCTGTGAAGCGGTAGAGGTAGTCCACCATCATATCGGTGTCATGGCCCAGAATACCGCGCAGTTCGCGCAGGTAATAGCCGACGTCTTTGATGCTCCAGTCTGCTTTGATCGGCACGCACACTTTCACCGCGCGAATGTTGTGTGCCTTGGCTTTTTCAAGCAGCGGGGCGTAGCCTTTGATGGCAACGTCCAAAGACGCATCCACCGGAATGGCTGGATACAGTGTCAGATATGGATGGACTTTGTCTTTGTTGGTGCCGCCAAGCAGTTGGTAGGCTGGCACGCCGAGTTGTTTGCCCGCAAGGTCATAAAGCGCCATGTCGATGCCGGAGAGGGCGAACATGCCCAGTCCGCGCATGCCCTGCCACTGCGTGGCGTCATACATGGAGTCCCAGATGGCGTTGATTTCGATCGGCAGACGGCCAATGACTCTTTCGGTCAGGTTCGTCAGCCATTTATGTTCAGTTTCAATATTGGAATAAGCGAGAATTGCGTCCGGAGATCCGTCAGCTTCGCCGAGGCCGTAGACACCGTTTTCGTCTGTAATCTTGACGACAACCGTGTTCTGGCTCCAGTTGCTGGCTTTGTAATTGACCGGAATAAACTCGACAGACTTGATGGGTGCGACTGCTGGATTAAGTGCCAGTGACATGATGTGCTCCTAAGAGAAAGGCGCCAGTTTTTGCTGGCGCCCTCATGTGCTTTATTATTTTTTGCGCATTGGAAGTTCGACACCGTTGGCAATGTCGCGGTGCAGTTCTCTGAGGAACGAGACTGCAACAATGCCGAGGATGATGACCATCAGCAATCCGCCAACAACCGTTGAGATCTGGATAGTTCCCAGGTCTCCGCCGATCAGGTTGATCACCACCGGGATGATGCCCAGGAACAGAGCCCAGACAAGACGGTTCCAAAGTGCTGGATCTGCACCATCTGGCAGCTCTTTGGTGGTCATCGCTGCAAGAGAGAAGGATGCCGCATCAAAGGTGGTTGCCATGAACACGATCGCGGAAACGCACAGGCCAATGATGAACAGAGTGCCCAGTGGCAGGTTCGCAAACATGTCGATGATCACGGTGAAGGAGCTCTGGCCAGCTGCCAGTGCTGCAGGTGCATCAAAGATGCCTGCATCCAGAAGGCCAATACCGTAGTTGCCGAAGATTGCGAAGAACACTGCAGTGCCCAGAGAACCAAACAACAGGGTGCCCAGAACCATCTCACGGATTGTACGGCCACGGGAAATCTTCGCGAAGAAGAGACCCTGGAACGGACCGTAGGAAACCCACCATGCCCAGTAGAAGATTGTCCAGTCAGACACAAAGGTGGAGTTCTCTGCGTATGGCTCCATGTAGGTGCTCAGACGCACGAAGTTTGTCACGAGCGCACCAACAGAAGTGGTGAAGGACTTGATGGTGGTCAGGAAGTAGCCGCCGAAGAACAGCACGAAGATCAGCAGGCCAACCGCCAGGAAGATGTTGAAGTTGGACAACTTCGCCATGCCTTTTTTCAGGCCAAGCGCGGAGCTTGCAGCAAACAGCGCAACCACGATTGCAAGAGCTGCAAGGTTCATGGAGGTGCCGTGCTCAATGCCAAGCACTTTGGAGAAGCCAGCGGCAACAACCGGTGTGCCCAGACCAAGGCTGGTTGCACTTGCAGTCACCAGACCGATCATGATGAAGATGTCGACCACGTTGCCCAGAGGGCCTTTTGCACGTGTACCCAAAACGCCCTTACAGGATTCTGAAACTTTCAGAACCGGGTCTTTGCGGACATAATAGTAGTAGCCGATGGTGATGGAACACACGGAGTAGAGTGCCCAGGCACTTGGACCCCAGTGGAACATGCCCGTGGTGATGGCCCATTCTTTTGCCAGTTCTGTGCCCGGCTCAAGACCCAGTGGCGGTGTGGACATGTAGTAGATCCACTCGCTGGCGCCACCCCAGAGGATGCCGGCGCCGATGCCCGCACTGAAGATCATCGCGACCCAGGAGATCGTGTTGTATTCAGGCTTTTCATCCGCCTCACCAAGTACGATGTTGCCGTACTTGCTGAAGGAAACGCTCAGACAGAAGATCAGCGACAGGATCGCTGCCCACATGTAGAACGCGCCAAATTCGTTTGTCAGATAGCTCTTCAAAGAAGAGATAACTTCTTTACCGGAGCCCGGTGCAGCAATGTCCGCTGCCAGAATGCCCATTGTCGGTAGGAGTACCGCAATGCCCCCGACGAAGAAGTTCGTCTTATCCAGTTGTAGTTTAGCCATGGATGCCCCCATTTATTATTCGAAGACGAAAGAAGCGAAAGATGCTTCCTTCACTGCGTCCCAATCCATTTCCACGCCGAGCCCGTTGCCCGCCGGCGCGTGCACATATCCCTCTTTGTCTGTGCGGATTTGGGTTTTACTTGCCAGTTCAAACGCCTCGTAAGGGTAGAACTGCTCGAAGTAATTGCAGTTGTCGTGAGCCAGAGCGACGTGCAGGTTGGCAGCCTGTGTCAGGGTGTATCCCATGCTCTGGATTTCCAGGTTTTTGCTGTGGCCGGCCGCGATCGCGAAGCATTTGTTCAGCTGAGTAATGCCGCCGCAAACAGTCGCGTCCTGACGCACGTCTGACCACATCCCAGTGCTCAGCGCGTGCGTAACTTCCTGCAGTGTGAGCAGGCAGTTGCCATGGCTGGAAATTTCAAGATCCGTATTGGCGACAAGGCGCTGATAGGTCTTGTAGTCGTAGTCGGAAACTGGCGCTTCAAGCCATTCCCAGTCATGACGTTCCATCCACTTGGCCATCTTCATGGCTTGTGCGGGTGTGTAGAACGTCGCTGTGTCCAGCATGAAACGGATGCCGGTAGAGCCGTATTTGGCCTGCACAGCTTCCACCAGTGCCACATCCTTTTCATAGATGCAGTAGCAGTGCAGCTTGATTGCTGTGAAGCCGTGCGCAATGCAATCGTCAATGTAAGGGAAGTATTCCTCTACAGTGTCGAACATTGGCGTGGAGGCGTAGGACTTGATTTTGGTCCGGGCGCCGCCAAGCAGCATGTAAAGCGGCATTCCTGCCTTTTTGGCCTTAATGTCCCATGCTGCAATGTCGATTGGAGACTTCGCTGGCAGTCCACCCCAGGTGCAGCGTGCTCCAAGCCAGTTGTTGAGCTCCTGAGTCATCAGCGGATTTTTGCTGATGAGGCCGGGAACGATGGTACGCAGAGATTCAATGATGCACCGATCAAAGAAGTTCTCTGTGTAGCTCATAGTTGCGCCAAGACCCTCGGTTCCATCCTCGGTGAACAGGCGTACAATGTTGTTGGTGTACAGCAGAGGTTCCTGATTATCCGCCCAAGGAATAGGGGGCGCATTCTCATCAGCCAAAGCATAAAGCTCGACCCGGCTAATTCTGCAGTCTTCCATTTTTAACTCCCAGTGTGCCTTGAGGCACCTTCCTTATTGCCCGACTTTTTACAGAGCGCTGCCAGCCGCACGCATCGCCTCGCGCAGCTCTTTTGTGTCGACATCTCTGTAGTTGATCGCTTTGTCGATTTTCTGTTTTGTCGCCACAGCCGCCGCATGTCCCAGCTCAAAACACTGGGCAGTAACGCGGGCAGAAGCGAGCGCTTCGTGTTCGGCGCTCAGGCACCGTCCCGCGACAATCACGTTGTCCAGCTCCTTCGGCACCAGCGTGCCGTATGGAACCTCATAGTAATCTTCCATCAGCCAGTGCAGTTTGCTCTTTTCACCGGCGTGCATCTCAATCGGCCAGGAGGAGCGGACCACGCCGTCCTCAGGCTTGTCGCAGTTTGCAACATGCTCGTTTGTCAGGGTGGTTTCGCCGCTGATGGTGCGTGTCTGGCGAATGCCCACTTCCGGTGGCATGTCAATCAGCTGGGACTCTTCAAAGCCTTTGATCTTGTCCTTGAAGAAGCGGTGATACTCGCGCGCCTGGCGACGGCCATAGACTTCCGCGTATGTGAAGTCAGCAGGGTCCACCACGTTCAACAGCCGGTTGTCCTGACCTGCCAGACGGGTGCAGTTCATCAGGAACACGCCCTTTTGCGGGGTCGGGAACACCCAGACCTTGTTGCGGGGTGTGTCGTACTCTCTGCTCTCGAAAGCTGTTTTCAGCTGTTCGATCATGTCAGGCGGGCAGATGGTGTTCTTGCCGAAGTAATCGTAGAAATCGCTTTCCACCACGTCTGACAGACGGAAGATCATGGTCGGGTTCTGAATGGCACCCTTATCGCCGAAGCTGTACTCACACCCCGCTTTCGTCACGAGAGCCGCATCTCCTGACGTATCAATGAATGCTTTTGCTTTGAGGAAGGTGCTGCCTGCCTTGGAGTCTACACGGATCGCGGTGATCTCATCGCCATCGCGGACCACCTCGGTCATGTAGGTGTGGTAGAGGCACTGAACGCCGGATTCCTCAAGCAGATCGTCCGCAGCTTCGCGCCAGATCAGCGGATCAAAGGTCACCACGTGGGTGTTGCCGTAGATTTGTGGGGCGGTGGCACCGCCTTTGGCCAGCAGGCGAGCACGAAACTCTTCTGCGAAACCGAAAACAATTTGCTTGGCGTCTTTGTTTTCGATGTCGTCCTGGGTGAGGAACAGACCGCAGATAGTACCTGACAGGCCGGCAACTGCACCGCCGCCACAAAACCCGTTTTTCTCGATGAGGATTGTCTTCAAACCGCTGCGGGCACTCATAACAGCCGCAGCAACACCAGATGGGCCACCACCGCAAACAACAACATCTGCTTCAGCAAGAACAGGAGATGCGGTTTCTGCTAGGGCAGTCTCTTTCCAGTTTTTCATGGGTGCTTACCTTGTATGCCACAATTTATGGCTGTTTGCTTTAGTTCTGAGTCCATGAGGACAGTTTTCGGAAACATATCCTCAAAACTGACATATTAGCAACCTTAAAAGCAAAGACTGGCGACTAGAGCAATGGTAATAACCCTTAGAAATCGATAAATATCATGAAATATTAGCTTCTGACATGCCAATGATGATGTGCTGACATGCCAGTAAGTTTCGGTGAATTTCAGGGTATCAGTTCATGATAAAGCCCTAATTACTTTAGTTTTTTTAGTTTATCTAAAATTCGCAAAGCGCAGAGGTTCCATGAAATCTAAGTGGTTTTTGCGTGACAGAATGACACAATGCCGAAGACTGATAGGTTACATTATCTAGGAGGGGTCCAGAACTGATATGGCAGCCGAGTGAAAAACCGCCAAACAAGATCCAATCGGCTGACATAGCAGCAAAAGAAAAGAAGAGACCGCTGGCAAATCGGGAATGCACTGTGCTACACTGTGATACAACTGACGCAGAAATAATGCTTTTAAAACAGGGGGTAACCGTGGCTCACCAGAAAACTCAGGCTGAGCTTGCGCGCACGGAAATTGAGCGAAAGCTGTTTTTCAACGAGCTTGATGTTTCAGCTCTGTACTCTGAAAACAAACTCGCCTCTCTGTTGGATCTGGGCCGAACGCCCGTTCGTGAGGCGCTTCAGGCGCTGGAGCAGGATGAGATGCTGGCCATCCATCCGCGCAAAGGGGTTCAATTCCTCTCCATCACCGCAGAGCAGCAATTGCAGCTGCTGGAAGTGCGCAAGCAGATTGAGCCGATCTGCCTGAGATTTGCAGCCATGCGCGCCTCAACTGATCAACGCCGCGAGATGCTGGCGCTCGGGTCACTCATCGTGCAAAGCGCGAAGGATGAGGATGAGAAGTCGCTGCTGTCCAATCTGCAGGACATCCACCGCATCGTGACGGAAGCGACCAACAACCCATACTTCCACCATAGCCTCGCTCGCGTGCAGAGCCAGTCACGCCGGTTCTGGTTTGCCAACAAAGACAAATCCGACAACCTGCTGTGCTCGTATCATCATGAAGCAATCATGCGCGCGGTTGCCATGGGCAATGAGGACGAAGCCGTCAAGCAATCCGGCTTGCTGCTGGAGCACTTGACCGAATCTGCTTTCAAGGCCCCAAAACTGGGCTGAGCAGACGCAATCTGAGCATTGAAATGAGAACGGGTGAGTCGCAAGACCTGCCCGTTTTTTCGTGCCAATATGCGGTTAGTCCACGCCTTCGACGATCACGGTTTCCACATCAGCGATGCTAATTCGAAACTCGCGGGCGGTTTGGTATTCAGGAGAGTTGTAGCAGTTCAACGCGTCTTCCATGCTGTCAAACTCCACGATGACATGACGATGGTATTCTTGACCCTCGAGTTGCTCCGCCCTTTCGCCGCGCGCAAGGATGCGGCCAGTGTGTTTTCGCAGAACACTCGGAGCGGCCTCGATATAGAACCGATAGATATCAGGATTTTTGATATTGACGCGGGCAATCCAATAGGCTTTTGGCATCTGTTTTTTGTTCCTGAATCAAAGGTTTCCGACCGGTGGCAGACCATAATCTTTGGGTCTCACGGGAGCCAGATTACTGTCGTTCGTGCATTATAGAGCGCTTGCCTGAAGGCGTTACTACCGGCTTTTGACCAACCAAAAATTCAAGTGAATCTGACGCTAGGGCCGTTTCTTAAAATGCGTTCAAAATCGGCAAAATAGAAAATTGTTCTTGATTAAACGGCGAGCTTTGCTAGTTTGCTAACACGAATTAGCAATGGATTGATGTTGCCTTTTCCGGGAAATCAAAGGGCTGGCCCTGAGAGCGTTTGTCGGAATGCGACGGCATCAGCCTGAAGACGGAATCACGAGGCGAACAGCCTCTCTGGTTCTTCATAGTACATTTATTCGCGGCGGACTTCTGAGCTTTCTTCAACCCTGCTGGAAGTCTGGGTGTTTGTTTGACCCGCCCGGTGGTGGCGGGCACATGGTGTGAGTGGGGGCTTAAGTGCTTAAAGGGATCAACCCGATCATTTTCCCGGACCTGTTAAAGATCCTGCACGAGATGGGACATGGAGATGAGATCGTGTTCAGCGATGCGCATTTTCCGGCCTATTCCGTTTGCGACACCGTGCTGCGCGCTGATGGGTGTGAAGCGACAGATCTGCTCAAAGCCGTCATGCCGCTTTGGGAGCTGGACCAGTATGACCCCGAAAACGTGATGATGATGGCCGCCGTGGAAGGCGACCAACTGCCGGATGGACTGGTGGACGACTACCAGAGCGCTCTGCCTGCAGGAGCTAAAATCACCTTTGTCGAGCGGTTTGCGTTCTATGAAAAAGCAAAGAAAGCCACCTGCGTTGTGGTGACAGGCACGACACGCAAATACGGCAACGTCATTATCAAGAAGGGCGTGATTCAGAGCTAAAGCGCTTCCCCGCCAAGTGGGTCCGGTGTTCGGATTGGGGGGAGGCGTGCAAATGAGGCAACGGGGGCTGCGGCAGAACTCTGGGAGGAGTGCTGCAAGCAGTCAGGTATCAACCGGGTGTCTCAGCCATTTCATATTGCTGATCTGCAGTCGCAGCACCAGTCGGGATCTGTGCGTTCTCACTGAGGTTTGCAGGCCAGTATTGGGGGGAGAAAAAAATGAATACCATCGTCAGGATGACGGGTATTGAAAAGACGTTTCCGGGTGTGCACGCCCTGAAGAATGTGCAGTTTGACTTGCGTGCCGGTGAAGTTCACGCCCTGATGGGAGAGAACGGTGCTGGCAAATCCACCTTGATGAAAGTTCTTTCCGGTGTTTACACCCGTGACGACGGCAAGATTGAAATCAACGGTACAGCGGCTGACCCAAAAGGGCCGCGAGAAGCGCAGGACCTCGGAATAGGCATCATCCATCAGGAACTCAGCCTGATGAACGATCTGACAGCAGCGCAGAACATCTTCATTGGCCGCGAGCCGCGCCTGAGATTTGGACGTCTCGATGAGGCTGCGCTCAACCAGAAGACCCGCGACATCTTTCAGAGCATGGCGCTGGATTTGCAGCCTGACGTGCTGGTTGGCAACCTGACCATCGCCAAGCAGCAAATGGTGGAGATCGCCAAGGCACTCTCCTATCGCTCGCAGGTGCTGATCATGGATGAGCCGACCGCCGCGCTGAACGACAAGGAAATCGCCGAGCTGTTCACCATCATCCGCCGTCTGAAAGCGGAAGGCGTGGGCATCATCTATATCAGCCACAAGATGGACGAGCTGAAACAGATCTCCGATCGCGTCACCGTCATGCGCGATGGCGAGTATGTGGGCACCGTCCCTGCCGCTGATACGCCGGTCAACGAGATCATCTCCATGATGGTTGGCCGTGAGGTGAAAGAAGAAGCCGTGGACGTGCCGGATCTTTCAGCGGCAGACGTTGCACTGGAAGTGAAGAGCCTGAACCGCGGCACCGAAATCCGCGATGTCAGCTTTGCGCTCAAAAAGGGCGAGATCCTCGGCTTTGCGGGCCTGATGGGGGCAGGGCGCACAGAAGTGGCCCGTGCAATCTTTGGCGCTGATCCGCTGGATTCAGGTGAAGTCTGGGTCGATGGCTACAAGTGCAAAATCAACAGCCCTGCGGACGCTGTGCAGGTTGGCATTGGCTATCTGTCAGAGGACCGCAAGCACTTCGGCCTGGCAACAGGCATGGATGTGCGCGCCAATGTGGCTATGGCCAGTTTGGACCAGTTCTGCAATCGCCTTGGCGTGCTGAATGAAGCTGGCATGGCAGAGGTCGCCGCCAAGTACATCAAGCAGCTGGAAATCAGAACGCCCTCTGACAAGCAGGAGCTTCAGTTCCTGTCTGGAGGCAACCAGCAAAAGGTAGTCATTGCCAAGTGGCTGCTGCGCGATTGCGACATCCTCATTTTTGATGAGCCCACACGCGGCATTGATGTGGGGGCAAAATCCGAAATTTATAAGCTGTTGAACTCACTGGCAGAGCAGGGCTGCGCGATCATCGTCATCTCCTCCGAGCTGCCAGAGGTTATGCGCCTCAGCCATCGCATCGCGGTGATGTGCGAAGGCCGTTTGACAGGCATTTTGCCGGGTGGCAGTTCAACATCGCAAGAAGACATTATGCGCCTCGCAACACAACGCGACCCAGCAGCGCAAATTGTGAGTGAAGTACAATGACAGACACCACCTTAACCCCGCAAAAGAACCTTATCGGTCGTTTTGTGAGCTCCGGCGCGCACCAGAAACTGCTCGCCTTCGCCAGCTTGATGGTGTTGCTCATCGGCTTTGGTCTGGCCTCGCCAAACTTCATGCAGATGTCCAACATGATCGCCATTTTGCAGGCGACATCGGTCAACGGCGTTCTGGCCATTGCAGCAACGCTTATCATCATCACCGGCGGTATTGATCTTTCCATCGGCACCATGATGACCTTCTGTGCGGTGATCGCCGGAGTGGTGCTCACATACTGGGGCCTACCCCTGCCGCTTGGCGTTGTCGCTGCCATTGGCGCTGGTGCGCTCTGCGGTCTGTGTTCCGGCACATTCGTTGCCAAAATGAAGGTGCCACCCTTCATCGCAACGCTTGGCATGATGCTGATTTTGAAGGGCCTGTCCCTCGTCATCTCCGGCACACGCCCAATCTACTTCAACGACACGCCGGGGTTTGACCTCATTTCCCGCGGCTCCGTGATCGGGGCTGTCTTTCCGGGCTTTCAAATCCCGAATGGTGTGTTGATCTTGTTCCTTGTTGCGATTGCAGCTTCCTACGTTCTGGGAAGAACTGTTTTGGGCCGCTACACCTTCGCACTTGGGTCCAACGAGGAATCCGTGCGCCTGTCCGGCGTCAACACGGATGCCTGGAAAATGGGAATTTACGCGCTTGCAGGTGGGATCTGCGGCATTGCGGGAATTCTCATCGCGTCCCGCCTCAATTCCGCTCAGCCAGCCCTTGGCCTTGGCTATGAGTTGGAAGCAATCGCTGCTGTGGTGATTGGCGGAACGTCTCTGGCCGGTGGTCGCGGTACCATCATGGGAACGCTGATCGGAGCACTGATCATGGCGGTGCTGACCAATGGTCTGCGTGTGCTTTCCGTTGCTCAGGAATGGCAGACCGTGGTGACCGGCGCGATCATCATTCTGGCCGTCTATGCGGATATGGCCCGCAAGAAAAAAGCTCATGCTTAAAAGCGGTTGGGGCGCTTTTGTCCCAGCATCTTTAGTGGAGCGAATTCTTATCGTTTGATTGAAGCCAATCCAACGGAACACGCTCTAAATTATTTCATTGGGAGGAAATATTATGTTTACACGTCGTACTTTGATTGGGGCTTTGGCCTCAGCAACATTGCTTGCAACCAGCTCGCTTTCATTCGCAGCGGATAAGGTTTACATCCCGTTGATCTCCAAGGGCTTCCAGCACCAGTTCTGGCAAGCTGTGAAGGCAGGTGCGGACAATGCAGCCGCTGAGCTGAACGTTGAAATCACCTTTGAGGGCCCGGACAGTGAAGCTATGGTTGATCGCCAGATCGACATGCTGGCCGCAGCACTGGCCAAGAACCCGGCAGCCATCGGCTTTGCCGCGCTGGACAGTCAGGCCGCTATTCCACTGCTGCGTCAGGCCCAATCCGCTGGCATTCCGATCATCGCATTCGACAGCGGCGTGGAAAGCGAAATTCCGGTGGCGCTGGCCGCAACCGACAACGTGGCAGCAGCAAGCCTTGCAGCTGACAAAATGGCAGAGCTGATCGGCAAAAGCGGTAAGGTGGCCGTGGTTGCCCATGACCAGACCAGCCGCACCGGCATCGACCGCCGCGATGGCTTCCTCAACCAGATGAAGAACTATCCGGATATCGAAGTGGTAACTGTTCAGTACGGCGGCGGCGATCAGCTCAAGTCCACCGAGCTGACCAAAGCGATCCTGACAGCTAACCCGGACATCAAAGGCGTCTTTGGCACCAACGAAGGGTCCGCAATCGGTGTTGCCAACGGCGTACGTGAAATGGGCAGCAAAGATGTTGTGATCATCGGCTACGATTCTGGCCGTGCCCAGAAAGACGCCGTCCGCAGCGGCCTGATGGCAGGTGCGATCACCCAGAACCCGGTCGGCATCGGTTATGAAACCGTCAAAGCCGCCGTCATGGCCTCACAGGGCAAAGACGTCCCATCCAACATCGACACCGGCTTCTACTACTACGACGCCTCCAACATAGACGACCCAGAAATCGCAGCAGTCCTCTACGACTAGAGCGCGTTCCGTTTGATTGAATTCAATCAAACGACAAGAATTCGCTGAAAGTAAAGAAATTAGAGCGTGAGGCGTGAATGCAAATGAACGCAACACGCTCTAAGCATAACTCGGTTATCTGAGACAAAAACCAAAAGGCCTCTCATCGCGAGAGGCCTTTTTTCTGTTTGAGGAGCCGGCTCCTGCGTTTGTAGTATGTGATCGGTTCTCCTGAATTCCTGCTTTGACACCCTGGAATTGCTGGTTTTAGTATGGCGGAGTTATTGGGTTTATGGAGCTCTGGGATGGTGGATATGGGTGATCTTGCGGGGCTTTGGGAGAGGCTTGGGGGGGAGGAACTCCGGGGCATCTTTATTGGGCTCAATCGGGAGCAGGTTGAGGAGTTGGTTGCAGCGGCGGATGCGCGGCGCGTGGCAGGGCAGAAGCTGAGCGCTATTGACGGGCAGCTTGTCGCGATCAAAGGGAATATTGCGCTGAAAGGGCGGGC
>NZ_LCWX01000060.1:41417-63603 GCF_001431305.1 Pseudovibrio sp. POLY-S9 | reverse complement strand
CTGAAAGGGCGGGCAACGACAGCGGGCTCTGCTGTTTATGCCACCGAGATTGAAGCTGAGAATGCAGCAGTAGTACAGCAAGTGATTGAGGCGGGGGGCATTCCCATCGGGCCTGCCAATATGACCGAGTTTGCGTTTTCTGGCATCGGGCTCAACCCCCATTATGGTAATGCACCCAACGGGTTGGATGCTGCGCTTATTCCGGGCGGCTCGTCCTCTGGCAGTGCGGCGGCGATTTCCAATGGCATTTGCGATCTGGCGATTGGCAGTGATACTTCCGGTTCTACACGGGTTCCTGCTGCCTTTCAGGGCATTTGCGGGTATCGGGCGACCATGGGGCGTTATCCCATGGAAGGCGTTGTGCCGCTTGGGGCGAGCCTTGATGTGCTGGGGCCGATGGCGCGAACGGTTGACGGCATCTGCGGGCTTGATGCGGTGATGAGTGGCAAAACCTTGCCTGATAACAACGCTGCAGAGGAACGGGCCTTCCGCCTCTTGGTGCCGGATCAGGAAGGGCTGGGCATCTCCGCTGAGATTATGGAGATGTTTGAACATTGCATCGATACGCTTGTTGCCGCTGGCATCCATATCGTCCGCCGTGATTTGCGGCCAATTTTGAAGGCGCATCTGCTGTTTTCTGAGCATGGAACGCTGGTCAGCGTGGAAGCGCGGGAGCAGATCTCGCAGTTTGTGGACCTGAGCAAAGATCAGATCGACCCGCAGATCAAAGCCCGTCTGGAACATGCTCTGCCCATGACGCCTAAGAAACTGGCCTATCTCAGACGTCAGCGGGCGGTGCTTCAGTCAGAGGTGGAAGCGCAGCTGAAAGGAGACTTGGTCCTGATGCCGACGGTACCGGATGTACCGCCTCTTATCTCAGAGGTTGAGGAAAGCATCGAGGCGTTCCAGAAAGCCAACGCGCAGGCCTTGCGGCTGACGATGATCACCGCCTTCCTGAACATGCCATCGCTCACCTTGCCGGTTGACCCAAGCAAGCCATCGCACAGCATTTCCATCTGTGGGGCTGCGGTCCACGACGAGCAGGTGTTGGCAGCAGGACGCGCCGTGGAGCATGTGCTGCGATAGCGCTCAATCTATGAATCTCCATGCTCAGGCAGGCTGCTTTCTCACCTGAGCATGGAGGCCAACTCTATACCGTTGTTTTCTGGTGCGATGACTTCCAGATCTCGACGGGCTCTTCCGAGCCATCGGAGACTTCGTAGAAGCTCTCTTTTATCTGCCCATCAATGCTCAGCGTAATCAAGGCGAACCCGTTGCGAACCCGAGGCTCCTTATTTTTCAAGGGAGTATGCGAGTAGTAGTCGATGTGCGGTTTGTCCTCCAAACCAGAGGGAGCTCCATTCGGGATTGCAGCATTGCCGGAACATCTTACTTTCGCAAAACGCCCGTCAGTGCCTTTCGCGGTGGGCAGTTGGTCACCGTAGGCAACACCCAGATGTACATGACCCCAGTACCAGTAATCTGGGGTGCCGCCCAGATCTGCAACAGCCTCATCCCATAGTGGTTCTCTTTTCAGGCCGTCGAAACTGATTGGATTATGATGGGTCAGGAGAATAACATCCCTACCGTTTCTGTCCCCAACGACCTGCTGTATCCAGTCTCTTTGCACGCTTGATTTGCTACCGCCCAGAGTGCCGTCCATGAAGAGGGTTGAGGCGGACGAGTAGTAAGCGCTGTCCAGGCCCAGCATCATCCAGTCGCCAAATTTCAGCGCAAAGAAACTTGCTTGCTTTTGTTCATTGAACGGGGTGTTGGCTGAGGAGAGTGCGATCTTAAAATAGCCGTTTGCGCCGTCATACATTTCGTGGTTGGAATTGAGCGTGAAGGATGTTCCGGCCATTTTGCCATCCGAAAAGCGATCCTCCGGCCACATCTTCACGAGTTTGTCGCTCTCTTGACTGGCTTCTGTGCCAGCGTAGTAAACGTCTCCCACATGGATGATGTAGTCAGGGTTATCAAGCGCAGCGCTTTTGCTGATCGCGTCCATGACGGCTTTGGCTGGGCCGCCATCGCTGGTGTAATCACCGGTGCCCCAATCTCCAAGAATTGCAATGCTGATTTCGTTTTTAGAAGTCCCCGCCGCCAGATCGATGACGCCCGCTGGTGTGGTGTTGAAGGGGGCTTTTTTACTCGGAAAGAGCTTGTAGTAAGCAACATAAGCGAGGCAGGTGGTCCATCCGACATCACCCATCTCATATTTACCGAAGCCCAAAATCGAACCGTCGGACGTGACATAGGTGCCCAGCTCGATTTGCTGCGTGATGGTGCTGTAATCACCCCGCAGGGGCGCCTGCAACGGTCCACCCGCTTCCCACTCCAAAAATTCTTTAACAACGGCAAGGACATCCGCGTGTTCTTCGGGTGGGTTAAAGATCCAATAGAGGGCCAGACCGAACTCGACATTGCCTCCCTCAAGATCTGTTTGTGGTGGGGCGGATTTCAAAAGGCCCTTTTGGTTGAGCTCGCCAAACAGCATGCGCTCGCTGGCTTGCAAGGCTTGGTTCAGGCTGGGCCCTGCGACGGCTTTCGGCTTTGTATCCGTCGTTTTCAGATGTTGCAGCTGCTCTCTGATCTGGCTGATCTTGTTTTGCAGGTCGGCATTTGGCGTGTTCATATTGTCCCCCAACTGAAGCTGATAGGTGCAGCGATCTCACGTCGAAACCGCTGCACATGAGCATCATTCCCGCAGGCATTAGGCGACCTATGTATCGAGGTTGCAATACCTGCATTCTCACAGCTCATCACCGCTTCTTGGGGGATGAAGACAGTCTAAGGTGTGGGGTGGGTGCTCAGCTCATTGCCTCTGTGAAGAAGATGAGTTTGTTGTGGTCGAGATCTCTCACATAGGCTGAAATGAACGGGCCTCGCTGGTTTGGATCACCCTCATTGGTGCCGCCTAGGTCGATGGCCAGTTTGTGGAGCCTCTTGACCTCATCGACAGAGTCGACGCCAAAGCCAACCATTGCACCATTTCCATGTGTTGCGGGCTTTCCATCAATGGGCAGAGCCGTCGCAAAGGCAAAATTCTCATTTTGCCAATAGGTCAGCCTTTCATTGGCTGCAACTTGCTTTGGTCCGCCTTGCGCGAAGAGTGAGTCATAGAACTTGGCAGAGGCTTCTCTGTTGTTTGTTCCGACAGTGAAATAGCCAATTTTC
Organism: Pseudovibrio sp. POLY-S9; assembly: GCF_001431305.1. Lineage (NCBI taxonomy): Bacteria > Pseudomonadati > Pseudomonadota > Alphaproteobacteria > Hyphomicrobiales > Stappiaceae > Pseudovibrio > Pseudovibrio sp. POLY-S9. The sequence goes on along the minus strand of NZ_LCWX01000060.1, from coordinate 60,426 downwards.
ATCGTGTGATCTCCATGTGTTGAACTCGGGTCACCTCGGTTGTATTGACAAATAGGACATTTAATGTCCTATTTTTTCGATGGCGCGCACAAATTCAAATGGCAGATTAAGACGGATGGAACTGCTGGCTGTTCAGCTGAAGCAGGAAGAGCTTTGTACAGTCAAAGATCTGGCCCTTCAGCATGATGTCAGCGAACGCACAATCACTCGGGATCTTCAGCTGATGCGCGAGCAGGGCCTGCCCATTGATGCGGATCGTGGTCGCGGTGGAGGTGTCCGCCTTGATCGCAACTGGGGTGTCGGGCGCATGAATCTGGCGTATCCGGAAGCGGTCGATTTGCTGATCAGCATCGCTGTTTCTGAGCAAATGGACTCGCCCATGTTTCTGGCGAGCCTCGGTTCGGTCAGACGGCAACTGGTAGCGTCGTTCTCGCCGGAAAAGCGGCATAAGGTAAACCGCCTGAAATCCCGCATCCTGATCGGGTCGACAGCCTCCACCTATGTGCAGCGGACGATCAATGCGCCTCCCAAAGATGTCGTGCAGGCACTGCATCAGGCCTTCATCGATCAGGTGACGCTCACGATCGGATATAAGCGAGAGGATGGTGCATCCTCTGAACGGCGGATCGAACCGCATTACCTCATGTTAAATTATCCGGTTTGGTACGTGATCGCATTTGATCATCTGCGAAATGCGCCGCGCACATTTCGGTGCGATCGAATTCTGACCGCGGACATGACGGGGGACCATTTCCGGCTGTTGCCCAAGGAAGAGTTTCAGGAGACTTTAGACAAAAACGGCCTTCTGATATGATTGCACCACAAACACTCATATGAACGCATCCAAAACGCGAGTAACGCAGGTTTCACGTAAAAAACGCAAAATCGCGCAAGCTGTTCGTTCTGTCATGCATTCATGAGAAAATTTCCGCCTCAGATCAGCGGTAAGCTGATCCCCCTACTTGAAACACCCCACATACTCGATAAAATCTCTCAGCAATTTTAAGTATTTGTCGTTCCAGAGGATGATCCATGAAACTACTACACTCATGCGTGGCTGCTGCAGCACTCGTCGCATTTTCGATTAGCGCTCAGGCGGAAACACGCGTCACATATAAATCAGCGAAAACCTCATCCTCCTATTACCAGATGGCAGTACAGATTGCGGAAGCAATGAAGGAAGCCTCAAACGGGGATATCATTGTTACCGTTGAAGAAAGTCAGGGCTCTGTTCAAAACGTAATGGAAGCTGCGGTTCGTCCGGGCAACTACGTTTTCACCACGCCGCCGGTACTGGTGAAGCTTGCCAAGGGCGGCAAGGCGATGTTCGAAAAACGGGCAAATCCCAAGTTCGGTGAAATCCGTGCACTGTTCCCAATCCCGTCTTTGACCATGCACTTTGTTGTTGGTGAAGACAGCGGCATTGAGAGCTTTGCGGACATGAAGGGCAAGAAAATCCTCATCGGCAAAGGCTCTTTTGGTGCGCGTGAAGGCGCTAAGTACCTGAAACTGTTTGGCCTTGAAGGTGAAGTAGAGCTGGCAGATGTAGAGCTTTCCAACGCTGTGCCTGCGCTGAAGAACGGCCAGATTGATGGTTTCGTGACCGCAGGTTCCTACCCGGCGCCAAACGTGATTGAAGCTGCTGCTGGGACAGGTGTTGATGTTCTGTCTCTTTCTGATGACCAGATCGCCCAGACCAAGCGCACCAAACTGGTGATCCCGGCTGGAACCTATGCTGGTCAAGACGCTGACATCACAACAACTTCTCTGCCAGTTGTGGCTTACACAACAACGCAGATGGATGATGCAACCGCATATGCGCTGACCAAAAGCTTCTGGGACCAGAAGGAAAAAATGGGCAAGGGCGCAGCATGGTGGAACGGCGTAGACAAAGATCTTCTCGGCAACATCAGCGGCAAAATCCATCCGGGTGCGCTGAAGTTTTATGATGAAGTTGGGTACACGATCACCGACGCGCAGCGCTAAGCGCATTCATCTTATCAAAAATTCAGGCCCGGAGTATATTCTTCGGGCCTTACTCATTCTGGGTTATTTCGTTGAATAGAATTCACCGTTCCGTCTGGCTGGTGCTCGGTCTGGCCACCGTGCTGTTTCATCTGGGTTTGATCTTTTCTGGTCTGGTTCCCAATCTGGTCAGCCGTCCGCTGCACATGGCTCTCGCGCTGCCTTGGGCGCTCATCCTGATGGCACGTAATCCCCTTGAAAAGGTGACGGGTTATGTGCTCACAGCCTTTGGTGTTTTCGCGGCTGGTTGGATTGCATGGAACCACTCGGACCTGTCGGATCAATACGGCTATCTTATTGATGACTTTCAGCTTTATCTTGCGTTTGGGTTGCTGATCACAGTGCTGGAAATGGCGCGTCGGGCCATTGGCTGGCCGCTGCCGCTGGTGGCGTTGATTGCGCTGGCCTATGGCATGTTTGGGCAACATATCCCCGGTGAGTTCGGCTATGCAGGTGTTCCGCTGGAAAGTTTCCTCGGCACCATGACCATTGCTGAAGGGGGATTATGGGGCAAGCTGACGGGAGTATCTGTTGGTGTTGTCGCAATCTTCGTGATCTTCGGTGCGTTTTTGAATGCCGGAGAAGCAGGCGCTGGTTTCATGAATGTGGCCGCTGCCGCCGCAGGTAAACTGAAAGGCGGAACGGCGAAAGTCTCAGTGATTTCATCGGCTTTGTTCGGCTCCATCTCCGGTTCGGCTTCTGCAAACGTGGCGTCTACCGGCGCGATTACGCTGCCGGCCATGACCAAACTGGGCTACCCGCGTGCACTTGCCGCCGCCGTGGAAGCTGTTGCCTCCTCAGGGGGACAAATCATGCCACCGCTGATGGGAGCGGGCGCTTTTGTCATGGTGGAACTGACCGGCGTGCCGTACACCGGCATCATGGCTGCTGCGATCTTGCCTGCATTTCTGTACTTCTTCGCGGTCTGGATGGGCATCAACGCTTTCGCGCGCCGCTATGAGCTGAAGGGATTGGCGGCGGAAGACCAGCCGGATACGCGCTCGGTTATCATCACCTCGCTGTTTTTCCTCGTGCCGTTTACGGTGCTGCTTTGGGCGATGTTTGTGCTGGGTTATACCCCGCAGTATGCCGCTTGTCTGGCGATTATGGCTGCGGTTGTGCTGCTGCTGATCGACAAGAACTTCAAGGTAGACCTGCGGAAAATCGGAGGGCGCTTCGAGCAGGCGCTGATGAACTCCGGCAAGCAGGTGGCGATGATCGCGTCGATTATCCTCTGTGCGTCCATCATCATCGGCACGCTTGGGGTGACAGGCCTTGGGGTGAAGATTACCTCACTTATCCTCTCTGGCTCCGGCGGCATGTTGTGGCCTGCACTGCTGCTGACGGCTCTGGCTTGCATGGTGTTAGGCATGGAAGTGCCAACAACAGCGGCCTATGTGATCTGCGTTTCTGTTGCTGGTCCTGCGCTCATTGATATCGGCCTGGAGCCGCTTCAGGCACACCTGTTCGTGTTCTGGTTCGCGCTGCTCTCCACCATTACTCCCCCTGTGTGCGGAGCGGTGTTTATTGCTGCGGGCATGGTCAATGAGAACTGGTTGAAGGTCGCGTTGTTCGCTATGGCGCTGGGGATTGGCCTTTACCTTATCCCGTTGGGAATGATAGCAAATCCGACACTGATCACGCTTGTGAGCTCGCCAGTCTGGTCACTGCTGGCAACTGTGAAGGTGGGCCTTGCGCTCTCTGCAATTTCCTACGGTGTCATCGCACCATTCTCAGCACTTATCCGCGGAGGCCTGATCGCAGGTGGTGGCGTTTTGCTCTTCATCTGAGTGCATAAAAAAACAGGCGCTGCTCTGGGTGAACAGCGCCTGCAAGTTTGATCTAACCCGTTGTCTACTCGGGAGACTAGGCAAACTGGGTTAGATTTGTGAGGTCAAGAACCTCATCGAACACCTGCGGGGCAGCGCCCAAAACAGGATACGGGGCACTTGGGTTCTCAGCCATCGGAAATGGGAGAATTTTCCCGCCAGCTTCAGTGATAAGGCAGTATGCAGCCATGCAGTCCCAGGCAGACATGCGCGGCTCAACGTAGCCAACCAAGCGCCCCGCAGCGACCCATGCCAACATCAATGCACCGGAGCCATAACGAGTGTAGCTCACGCCTGCGGACATCAGGTCTTCGAACATTTTACCGACCTGCGCAGGAGCAACGCGGTCATTCGCGCCAACGCCAAGCATGCCGGTCTGCAGGTTAAATCGATCAGTCACCCGAACTGGGGAACCGTTGAGAGTGGTGCCTTTGCCGCGCAGCGCTGCAAAGCGCTCCTTGAGGACCGGAACATCAATGATGCCGATGGCCGCACCGTCTTTGTCGGTCACGGCGATGCACACGCACCACCCCGGTAAGCCATTGAGAAAAGGGGCAGTTCCGTCAATCGGGTCGATGACCCAGGTGTAACCGGTCGTCCCTTCCACAAAGCCAAATTCCTCACCAAGCAACGCATCCTCTGGGAAGTTTTTGGCGATCAAACTGCGGATTTTCTGCTCCACAGCTTTGTCAGCTTCAGAAACGACATCCTGCGGATGCCGTTTTGTGTCGATGTTCAGATCATCGCGATTGGCGAAGTGCTCAAGGGCGAGCGCCGCCGCTTCATCAGCCATCTTTTGGGCAGCGTTGAAGCGTTGCTCTAACTCGGCTGCTTGGTCCAGAACTGTTTCAGTGGTCATTTTTTACCGCCAATCAGTGCAAGACCGCGTGCATCAAAGTCGATGCCGACAGAGGTTCCGTTTTCCAGCAGTTCGTCTGTGTGGTTGTCGATGACAAACAGCAGACCAAGGTCGCTCATCACTTCGTATTGGAAGTGATCACCCAGATAAGCCGCGGATTTGATCTTGCCGGTTGGACCGCCATTGACATCTCTGCTGAGCTTGATGGAGTTGGCACGCGCAGCCAGTTTGCCCTTGCCAATGCTGTGGTTACGGCTGCGCAGGTCAAAGCCTTTGCCGCCAATTTGAACGTTTGCGGTCTCTGCATTTACGTCGCTGATATCACAGTCGAGGATGTTTGCTTCGCCGATGAAGTCAGCGATGAACTCGGAAGCCGGGCTCTCATAAAGCTCGTAGGGCGTGCCATCCTGCTCAATGAGGCCGTCACGCATCACAACAATGCGGTCGGAAACCGCGAGCGCTTCTTCTTGATCGTGGGTGACGTAAACTGCAGTGAAATCAAGTCGTTGCTGGATTTCACGGATTTCAGTACGCACCAGACGACGCAGACGGGCGTCCAGATTGGAGAGCGGCTCATCAAGCAGCAGAACCTGCGGCTCCAGAACCAACGCACGAGCAACAGCCACACGCTGCTGCTGACCACCGGACAGCTCGGAAGGAAGACGCGGTGCTTTTTCGCGCAGGCCGACAAGGTCGAGACCTTTCAGAGCCAGATCTTCCGCATCTTTGAAGCCACTGGATTCTAAGCCGTATTTCACGTTCTCAAGCACGCTCATGTGCGGGAACAGGGCGTAGGACTGGAACACCATGGACACGTCACGCTCGTTCGGTGGAAGACGGGTGACGTCATCTCCACCAATCATGATGCGGCCAGATGTTGGGGTCTCCAACCCTGCGATCATGCGCAGGGTTGTCGTCTTGCCACACCCGGATGGCCCCAGCAGGGTAACCAGCTGACCCGGCTCGATCGTAAGGTTGAGGTTCGGGATTGCAGTAAAGTCGCCGTAGTTTTTGCCGACATTTTCGAAGCGGACCTGACCAAATTTGGAATGTGTCATGCTGCGACTTCCTTCAGTTTACCCTGAGCAGGAGATTTTTGAGTGTTTTCCGGACGACGGAGTTTTCGTTCTCCAACCAGCAGCTGGAAGATGAGAATGATGGTGACCATCACGAAGATGAGGACGGAGCTGTAGGCAATTGCTACGCCGTATTCGCCGTTCTCAACCAGACCGACCACATAGGCCGTCGCCATGTTGTATTTCGCGCTCACAAGGAAGATGACCGCAGAGATGGATGTGATCGCACGCACGAAGCTGTAGACCAGTGCCGCCTGAATGGCTGGACGCAGCAGCGGCAGGATCACTTTTTTCAGTGTACGCGCGCTGTTTGCACCCAGTGTCAGGGAAGCTTCATCCAGATTCTTGTCCAGCTGAGACATCGCCGCCACGCCGCCGCGCACACCCACTGGCATATTGCGGAACACGAAGCAGAAGATCAGGATCAGTGCGGTGCCCGTCATCTGCAGTGGTGGCAGGTTGAACGCCAGAATGTAGCTGATACCAATCACAGTGCCCGGAATTGCGAAGCTCATCATCAGGCCGAATTCAAAGGCGGATTTGCCCGGGAAGTCTTGACGAACGATGAGCCATGCGGACAAAATGCCAACCGCTGCCGTTAATGGGGCTGCGGCTAGAGCGATCCACATTGTGGTCCAGAAGCTGTTCCACGCAACGCCGGTGAAGGCAAAGCCGTTTTCAAACGAGATGGAGAACGCCGTGATGTAGTGCGCAAGCGTGACACTGTGGTCCAGACCCCAGACTTTCACGAAGCCACCGAACAGGATCAGGCCGTACACAGCAACGGTGAACAAGCTCCAGAGGGCAACAATGGTGCCGACCGGGATTGCAATACGCCGTGGCAGTTTTGAGTAGCGGCCACCATCACCCTTACCGGTTACAGTCGCGAAGTTCCGCTTGCCAAGCCACATACGCTGCGCAAAGAAGGCAGAGAGTGTGAAGCCGAGAAGGATCATTGCAAGAACGGCTGCGCGGGATGGATCACTCTGTGCACCAACAACCGCAAAGAAGATCTCTGTTGAGAGCACGCCGCCGTTACCACCCAGAACCATCGGGTTGCCGAAGTCAGCCATGGACTCGATGAAGCCGATCAGGAAGGCGTTTGCCAGACCCGGTGCCATCAAAGGCAATGACACTTTGCGGAAGGTTCTCCAGCGGCCAGAGCGCATGGTCTGACTTGCTTCTTCCAGCGACGGGCTGATGCCTTCAACAACGCCAACCAGCACGAGGAAGGAGATTGGTGTGAAGCTGAGCATCTGTGCAATCCAGATCCCCGGAAGACCGTAGATCCAGCGGCCCAGCTCAAGACCTGTCGCAGCTTCAATGGCCTCGGTGACAAAGCCTGTACGGCCCAGCATCAGGGTCAGAGAAAGACCAATCACGAAGGGAGGCGTGATGATTGGCAGGATGCTCAAGGTGCGCAGACTTTTGCGGAATGGCATCTGCGTGCGGGTTACGATCAGTGCAAACGCAAGGCCCAGGAGGGTGGAGCCTGCCGCTGTTGCAATCGCGAGGAACATGGTGCGCCATGCAATGCCGCAACTTCCGCCAACCAGACAGTTCAGCTTCCAGATTTGCGGATCGGTGATGTTCCGCATGACACCTTCAGTGGTGAAGTTGCCACGGAAATCCTGAAACGCGCCAGCGAACATGGACAGAATTGGGTAGAATACGAAGGTCGCTACAAGCAGGATCAAAAGCGAGACGGCGGTGAGGACAATCGCGTCGCCTTTGAGAGCGCCCTTTTCAGCCAGGCCAAATGAAATGAAGGTGGTGAAGGTAAGTGCGAGCAACACGGCACCGGCGCCAAACGCAGGCTGACCATCGATACGGCCAAATGTTACTTCCAGCAGGCTCCAGTTCCAGCCACGCAGGCCAATGGAAAGGCCTTCCAGCACCATCCAGAACAGGCCAAGAGCACCGATGATGGCAATTAGTTTGCCACGGTGGCCCGGCGCAGATTTCAGGCGCAGATATCCGGCAGCACCAACAAGAGCAAACACGGGGAGCAGTTGCAGCTTTCCTAGGAAGAGCTGGAAAAAGCCCGGCCAATAACGCTCTTTGCTCAGTAGATCCAAGACCCATTCGCCGCCAAAAAAGCCGCTGCGAATGTGGAACCAAGGCAATATAAACAACCCAAGGACGCCGCATATGAGTGCGAGGTCCAGCCGACGATTTTCATTTGTCATTTGGAAAAACCAGATTTTTTGGGGAAACGGGGCGAGCGTTAACTCGCCCCGATCTCAATCAGTTTGCAGCAGCGCCAACTTCCATGTCCCAGCGTGCCAGCAGGTTTCTGCGGCGGTCACTGCTTCCGTATTCCGCGAAATCGTAGTCGATGAGACGTACGTTCTCGAGCTTAGGAGCAGCTTCTGGCTGGGTAGAACCCTTGTTGGATGGAATCTGGTAGGAACCAGTTTCCGCCATCAGGTTCTGTGCTTCTGGGGTTAGCACCCAATCGTAGAACACTTTTGCAGTGTCTGGGTTTGGCGCACCTTCAATGAGAGACATTGAACCGATTTCGTAACCGGTGCCTTCACATGGAGCGACAACCTCAATTGGGAAGCCTGCTTCAGCCTGTTTCACTGCATCGTGCATAAACACGATACCGAGACCTGCTTCACCGCGGGCCGCTGCCTTAACAGGAGCGGAACCGGACTTGGTGTACTGCGATACGTTCTTGCCCATAGCCAACAGGTATTCGAAGGCTTCTTCTTCACCCATCAACTGAACGAGAGTAGCAAGTGCGGTGTATGCGGTGCCTGAAGAGTTTGGATCTGCAATAGAGATTTCGCCCTTCAACGCAGGATTTAGCAGGTCAGACCAGCATTTAGGACCTTCGATGCCCTTTTCCGCGAGGATCTCTTTGTTGTAGCCCCAGCCTAGTGCGCCAGAGTACACGCCTACTGTGCGGTAGCCAGAAGTTTCAGCCTGAGCAACAGCCCATGGCAGAAGTTCTTCCAGCATTGGCGATTTGTAAGCGACAGAGAGCTGATCGTTTGCTGCCTGCAGATGCGGATCTCCGGTTCCACCCCACCATACGTCCGTCTGCGGGTTGCGAGCTTCTGCACGGATCTTTGCATAAGCTTCGCCTGAAGAAAGACGGATCATGCTGACGTCAGCACCCGACTTTTCTTCAAACTTTGCTGCGAGCTTTTCGCACAGAGCGTTGTCAGCGGAGCAGATGACATTGAGTTCATCTGCAGACGCCGCGCTTGCACCAGCACCCACAATGAGGGTTGCACCCAACAAAGCTGTCTTAATGGATTTCATGTTTACTCCTCCCAAACACGTTGTGTACACGTGTACATAATATAGTCGGCTAAATTTTTGCAATGTCAACTTTATTCCAAGAAAGACTAATTTATTTTCTGGATATTTCCTGATATGCAGATGCAAACGTGTACAATAATCAGCGAAATTTGATGTCGGAAAAAGTGTCTTCAAGAAAGCAACAGGTCAGGGCTGAGGACGTAGCGCGCCACGCTGGCGTGTCCCGTGTTTCTGTCTCCAGAACCTTTACTCCGGGGGCCAGTGTTTCTGACGCGACGCGCGCTAAAGTATTGAAATCCGCAGAAATACTAGGGTACCGCGTCAACCGCCTCGCAAGCAGTCTCAACCGCTCTGAAAGTGGTATCGTGGCGCTTGTCGCTGCTGAGATTGATACGCCGCACCGTGCTGCGATGATCGCTGAACTCTCCGAAAGGCTACAGGCTGCTGGTAAGGTAACAATGCTTATCAACACCAGTGGATATGAGGAGCGTGTGAAGGATGCACTGCTGCAGGCCATCAGTTTTCGCACAGAAGCCGCGATTATTTTGTCCGGTGCGCCCGATCCTTCCTTAGCCGACACATGTTTTAGCAATGGCATGAAGCTGGTTTTGATCAATCGTGAGGAAGATTTCCCGGGTTCTCTACAAATCGGGCCGGATAACCGGGCTGCTGGCAAGACCGCGCTGAAGGCTCTTTTGCGTGCAGGATGTAAGCGAATCGCCCTTGCAAACTCTGCAAATGCGACCTGGAGCATTGTGGAACGACAGAAGGGTTTCCTTGCCGCCGCTGAAGACGCCGGGGTTGATGTTCTGTGTGAGGTGGATGGTTTCACATCCTATCAGGCAGGTCTGGAGCTGGGAACGGCACTGCTTGATCGTGAAGACCGTCCGGATGGCATCTTCTGTACCACAGACCTGATTGCGTGCGGTGTCATTGATGCTGCGCGTCAGCGATTTGGCTTGCGTACACCAGATGATCTTTCAGTGATTGGGTTTGACAATATTCAGCAGGCAGAATGGGAAGGATATGACCTGACCACCTTTGCGCAGCCGACGGATCAGATCATCGACAAATGCCTTGAATGGTGCACCACGGAGCAGCCGTCCAGTGAAACGGTGAAGCTGCCCGCCAAGTTTGTGTGGCGTAACAGCGTGCAAAAAGCACGTGTGCCGATGAAGTAGCAGAGTCTCAGGCTTGAGGAACGAGCCTGACCTGCTCATAGGCCTCATAGAATTCTGCAAACATCTCCTGAATGCCTCGTATGGGAACACCAAGGCTGTCGCGCTTGCTGAAGTCAAAGCGCGTTGGCGGTTCCGGGTCTTTGCCAAGTGGGGTCGGGAGTGCTTCTAGCGGCACATACTCGGCAATCTCCTGGTAAATCCGGCGCCAAGTCCAACTGCCGCTCACAGCAAAGTAGCGTCCGGAGGCCTCTGACTGCTCTAAAGCGGCCAATGACATCCTTGCAAGATCCTGCGGGGAGGTGAGGGACATGGAGCCTGCTGGAACTGTGCTGTGCCAGCCTGTTTTGCCGTGCCGTAGTTTTGCAAGAAAGCTGAGAACGTGGCCTTTCAAATGCGAAGGCAGGAGAGGGGCACCCACCATCATGCTTGGCAAGAAGGTGCAAAGCTTCATGCCATGTTGCTCGGTGAACTCTTCTGCTGCTGCTTCCATTACAGTCTTTTGTGCTTGCGCATATTTCCTCTGCTGAATCTGCATCTCGGCATCTGAAATGTCCTTGTCCTCCTGCTTTTCAAAGGAGGGGGTGGTTGGTTCTGCGGAGGCTGTGCTGGAACAGAGCACTGCTGTTTTAACACCTTGCCGATGTGCTGCTTTCAGGATGTTCAGAGAGGCTTGTTCTGCAGGTTGAATGATCTCTTTCAAGCCGCGCTCACGATCCAACTCCGCAGCGGGCGTTCCGTCTACGCCGTGTTTGGTTGTTGGAATGCAGGCGATGAACACAGCCTTCGCTTGTGTCATCGGCGCATCGAACCTTTCAGAGTTGGATGTATCTGCTGAAAACAGGTGCAGCCTTTCCGCTGCGCCGGGCAAACGCATCAAGCCGCTGACTTTATCAAGCTGGGAAATGTCGCGCATGGTGCCGTTGACGCGATAGCCGCGGGCCAGGGCTTCTTTGACCATGTAAGCCCCTACCAGCCCGCTGGCTCCTGCAACGCAAATGGTTTTGATTTCAGTACCCCTCATCAATCCCTCCAGTTCCAGCAGCCTGATGGCTCATCTGAATGGAACCATGCCAGCAGTACATTCTCATTGCACATCGGAAGTTCTGAGGCAGGCCCTCAGTAAATCTGAGAGGTCGTCCTCAGCAAACCTGAGGAGAGCATTTCAAAGAAACAATTGGAATGTGGGGCATGATTTGAGGTCATCTGGCGACCAGAAAAAGACACCGCGCGATGAGCGGGCCAAGGTGCAGTTAACAACCTCCCCTAGGGTTCCGTCACTCATCCAAAGGCGCCAATCGCGCGGCACCTCCATCATCTTGAAATGGATTTTACAGAGAGGATTTTGCCATGGTCACCAACGACACTCCCGACAAAGCCCGCATTCTGATTGGGGCGAGCGCATCTCTGGATGCGACTCTGCTGCCCAACTATCTGCGAGAGATCAAGAATTCGATTGATTGCACTCTCACCGCCATGTTCACACCCAATGCCATCAACTTTGTGAACATGGACAGCATCGCGCTGTTCGTGGACCGGGTGATCTGCGGAGATGACCCGAAGGACTGGTCCACCGACAAACCGGGACGCATTGCAGCCGAGCACGATATTCTCGCTGTGATGCCAGCAACGGCGAATACACTGTCTGGTGTTGCCAATGGATCTTCACTCAATCGACTGACCACCGTCATTCTTGCTGCTGAGTTTCCGGTGCTCTTCTTCCCGGTTATGGGCGGGCCCATGTGGAAGAAGCCCTCGGTAAAGCGCAATGTGGCGCAGATCCGCGAGGATGGTTACGAGGTGTGTGATCCGGTGTGGCGTGAGAATTTTGACCCGCATATGGGCAAGATCCACGGTCATCAGTCCTTGCCAGACCCTGAGGTTGTGGTGGAGCAAATCAAGAAGCATCTGCCTCAATATCAGGTTCGCAGAGAGCTTGAGCTGAGCTAATTAAAGCAGGTTTCCCGACCAACAAAAAGCCCGCCGCTCAGAAGAACGGCGGGCTTTCTCGTGATCCTGAAACAATCAGGATGCGGAGGAAACCGGTGCTTCAATTGGTTTGAAGATCTTGGTCTGAACCCAAAGCGCGACATACATGCCCAGGCCAAATGAGAAGTGCGTCATGAGGCTTTTCAGACGTGCGAAGTCCGGGTTCGGCCTGTTGGAGGCCATCACTCCAGCGCCAAGAGATGGCTGCATGACAAAGAATGGGAACACGATCATCACTACACCAAACAAGATCGCAAGGATCAGGGATGGATTTTGCAGCTGACGGTTTCCAAAAATCATGACGAAGGCTGCAACGAAGACGATCCCGACCAGATAATGCACCGTCCAGCCAATGGTTGCTTCTCCCGCAATGGGTGCAGCGCGGCGGATGCTTTCGTGGGTGAATTGTCCGTCCAGCATGTGCCCCAGCCAGCGGCCAACCACTGAGAAATTGCTCTGCGGAATGCCAAAGAGGCTATCTGCTGCGATGGCCCAGATATCCATGAAGAGCGTTGCGCCAATGCCAACAAAGAGAATGCGGAGTGCTAAACCAGTTCGATTTTCCATAGTACCTGTTCCTTTAGATCTGCGGGTGCTTTGCCGGAAGTGGCGCTTGCAAGTGCTCCCTTTTCTGAGGTGATAAAAAAAGCAGGCCGCGAGGGGATTGGAGTGCGGCCTGCAAGTGCAAGCTAGGTCAGGAGGAGCTGACCTAGCGGCTGCCTGCACATTTCTTGATGTCGCTGATTTGCTTCAGAGGCTGCAAAGAGGTCTCTGCAACGTAAGAGCCGATCTGGTAGCCCAACATGTCGCCAACAGCGTTGGAACGGCGGTAGTGAACGCCGCCAAGAACGCGGGATTCTGACTCTTCCTCAGCAAACTGCTGGAAGCTGACATAATCTTTGGAAAGACCGCCCTTACCGTTGAAGGTGAAGGCCATTTTGCCGTCACCGAAGACGGATTCCATGACTTCCTGAGCCGCGCTGCCGCTGGTGCAATGCTGACATGGATATTCAGGATGCATTGGTGCTGGCACCAGAGAGCTCCACTCCATATCGGCCTTGAGGGTTGGGTGCTGATAGGTCTTGCCCAGAGCTTCCATTGCTGTTTGCGGACGCCACAACGCGTACTCATATTTTGCGTTGAAACCAGCAACCAATGCGTCTGTCAGGGCAAGGTTGAGAAGCGCCAGTGTGCGGGCTTCTTCCAGCATAGACAGATCACAGGACGCGCTGCTTTTGCGGGCGATCTGGTTCCATGCACCGGAGCCGGAGCCTGCATGAAGCTTGGCGATGAAGACGTTGTCCTCATTAGTCTGTGTTTCCTTGCCGCCCAACTTTACGACTTCACTCAGACCACGCTGATACTGCATGCTCTCCAGTGCCGGAGGTGGCGGCACACGGAAATGCGTTGCAGAGGACAGAACAAATGGCTTCATCTCACGAATTTTCGGCGCAACCATCTGGCGTTTAGACGTTGGCTGATACACACCCGCTTCTGCTGGACCCGGCGTGTAATCTGTCGAAAAGTTTGCGTTGTCTGATGCGCGCGCTGCCAGAATTTGCTCCGCAACAGCTTGGCCCAGAGCAATGCCGGACTGAGGGCTCTTCAGGCTTGCAAGGCGCTCCTTTGCTGCAATTTCCAACTCCGCTTTACGCTCTGGCATAAGGGTCGACAGAACATGCAGGGCGGCCTGAGTGACGGCTGCTTGCGCAGATGCATCCGGATTGGTTGAGCCAGTGTAAGCGTAAGGAGCGTAGGTGCCCTCGACTGCGTTTGCGGCATCGAACATTGCAGTATGCAAAATTGTCAGGGCGCGCTGGCGTTTGGCTCCAGGCCATTTTTCAGCGTTGAAAAGGCCCATAGCGGTGTCTTGCCAATCATCAGCCAATTCTGCTTTGGCGGCTCCACCAGTAATCACGAGCGCCAGAGCGCCGCTGTAAGCAATTGTCTTCAACCAAGTAAATCGGGTCGTCATACTAAAACCTCGCAATTTGAAAACGGCTATAGCTAGGAATGGAAATTCGCTTTGCACAAATCGAAAGAATGGAAGGCGGGCCTCAGTATTTGTGTGGGCCCGCCTGAAGGTGCTTAAAGAAATCCGAGTAGGTACCACCACAGCATGTCGATTGGGACAAGCAGGAACAGGCTGATCGCAAACAGCGTCAGACACAGTTTGATCACGGCCTTCGGCGGCAGGTTTCCAACCTGAATGGCGGCGACCAGTGGCGGTGCCTGAAACGGCAGAAACACATTGGAAAACGCCATAACCTGCGTCATCAAAACAGTCTGCAAGGGCAGGCCAGTGGCATCTGCCAGATCCCCGGCAACCGGTGTCATCACAGCTGGCACACCCGGCAGGTTTGTCGCCATGGCAACCAGTGTCGACAGGCCAGTGAGGACGGACAGGTTCCAGATTGGTGTGTCCTCGGCAAAACCGGCTTTGCCGCCAACAGCCTGAACTAAAGCCTCACCCAGTCCGGCAACTGAGATAACAGCCCCCAGCCCCATGATGCCCGCGACGAACATCAAGGAGCCATAGCTCAGGTCCTGATTGATGCAGGTTTTGGAAGTCAGCTTGGCATTGGGCCAGAAGCAGGCGAGAGCCGCAGCAAGACCAACCCATGCTGGGCCAATCGGATGCAGGCTGTCCGTCAGCCAGAAGATGAGGCACAGGGCCAGAATGATCATCAGGCGCCGTTCAGGAGCACTAACGGGTGGTACTTCCTCAGTGGTCTCATGCGCGTCCTGAGGAAGCTTGTCCGGGAACAGCACCAGTGTCAGACCGATAAGGATGAGTGATTTCAGGATGCCCAGAACCGGGAAGTTCAGACGCAAGTAATCCCAATAGGAAATGCTGAGGTCATACAGACTCTCGCTCATCCCCGCGAGGATCATGTTGGGGGCGTTGGCAGGCAAAATGGTGAACGCCGGAGCGAAGGTCGCAAAGGCCGCCGCACAAAGCATGCCTGTGCGCCCGTTGGAGCCGGGCTTGAAACCGATCTGTGCAGCAAGGGCGGAGATCACCGGCAGCAAAATCATGATACGGCCAATGGAAGAGGGCACCACAAACGCCAGCGCCACACTGAAGGCAACAATGCTGGAGACCAGCCCGGCATAGCTGTTGAGCGGTAAACGCATCAACAAAACGGCAGCGCGTTTGTCCAGCTTGGTGTGTTTGATGGAGGCGCCAAGCACGAGGCCTGCAAACAGGAGCCAGAAGGTTGATGTCTGGAAGCCGGAGAACACCACGTCCGGCGGGGCAATGCCTATCACGATGGCAACGAAGAAGAAGGCGAGCGCGGTCCAGTATTCCGGCACTACACCTGTTGCCCACAAGCCGAGGCAACCTACGGATAAAACCGCAGCAACGGCCATGCCAGCAGGCAGATAAGCGGAAGCCAGAAGGCCTGCGATTGTGGCGGCAATCGCCACTCCAAGAAACTGCCAGGTTTGTTTGGTGTTAAACGAGGATTTTATTTTTTCGGGTGTGGGACTGAGCCCGGAGGCCGGAGCTGTGTCGTGCTGGGTGTGATCTGTCATAGCGACCTGTGATTCTGATTTTGAAAAATGAGGTGCCAGAACTATGATTTTTGCGCTTGCCAATAATCCAATCGATTTATCAGAGGCATAGCCTCAGCATTTTCGAATATGCTGATCAATGCGCCCTCAGGAAAGCTGAGGTAGCCTATCTGATAAATCGAATTTACTCGGATATCGTCTCCAAGTATCGATCTGTTGTTAAGGTAGGCTTTGGCTTTGGAGACGTTAAGTGTTTAATTTTGCAACCTATTACGGCTTCACAAATGAATAACCAGCAGGAAACCACGGTGTCTTCAGGCATCATCATGAACTCGATTGGCTTTGTGCGCTCAGGCTTCTCAGAAACGCGTGAATGCCCAAAATCCAGTCGTCGCAACCCTGCCCAGAGCCAACTGGAAATTGCCTCTCCTTATGCGGATGCGCTTTTGAACATCACGATGGCCTCTCATCTTTGGGTGATGTACTGGCTGCACCACTCTGACGGAACCGCGCTTGTTCGGCGCGCCCGTGGAGAGGAGGCAGCACGTGGTGTTTTTGCCAGCCGTTCACCCAACCGGCCGAACCCGATTGGTTTGAGCTCGGTTGAATTAATCAAACGGGACGGCAACGTTTTGACAGTGAGTGGATTGGATTGCATCGATGGCACGCCAATTCTGGATATCAAACCCTATGTCCCTATAGAAGACCACCAGCCAACTGCGCAAATTGCGTGGCAGCCATGATCCGGAACCTGAGGATGCGCATGTTGCCGTGCGTCCCGCTCAGAAAGTCTGAGACATGCACATCTTTCACCAACCCCTTGTGCGCGTTGTAATTGCAGCTGTCGCGGCTCTGCTGCTGACAATAGCTGCGGGGATTGCTGGTCCCATAAACCAGCTTGTTATAACCGATGCCCGCGGAGACCGCGGGATGTTGGCGCCTTATGTTCATGGCAGAAACGGCATTGGATACCTTTACACCACATACGTTTTTGATAGCCTGTTGAGCCAGTCGAAAGACGGTGAACTGGTTCCGGCACTGGCCCGGCGCTGGACTGTTTCCAAGGATGGCTTGACCTGTGATCTGTATTTGGATCTGCGTGCGTCCTGGCATGATGGGCAGCAGGTCACAGCGGCGGATGCAGCTTTCACTTTCAGCTACATGAAGGAACATCCGTACGTCTTTGTTTCCGTCGAGAATGTGAGAGAAGCCGAGGTTATCTCTCCTGATCACCTCAAGATCTTTCTCAAAAAGCCAGATGCAGGATTGCTGAACGGGCTCCTGCTTTCCATGCCAGTCCTGCCAAAACACGTTTATCAGGATGTGGTTGAACCACAGCGTTTTGCAGAACCGGATGCTGTTATTGGCAGCGGACCTTACCGCCTTGTTGAGTACAGCAAGGCACAAGGGCGCTATGTGCTGGAAGGCAATGCAGACTATTATCTGGGCAAGCCGAAATTCAAGCGCATTGCGATTGTGAAAATGGCGACAGATGCGGCGTTGCGGGCGGCTCATGCTGGGGAGATAGACGTGATTTCCTATCTGCCTCCGGACCGTTTGGAACAGGCCGAAGCGATAGGCATGAACGTTGCCAAGGCGTTTAGCCACCACTCTTTGCGTCTTGGGTTCAACCATAGCGGACGATTCAACGACAAGACGCTTCGCCACGCGATTGCCTATGCGATTGACCGACCTGCCATTATCGAAACTGTTTTCCAAAAAACGGCGGATGTTGCAGATACCGGGTTCATTCAGGAGGAGTCGCCCTGGCATTCTCAAGACAAGCATCCTGAGTACTTATTTAATCCTCAGCGGGCCACTGATCTGCTGCTCTCCAAAGGGTGGGACCGAGAAGAAGATGGGCTGTGGTATCGTGACGGAGAGCTGGTTGTTTTACGCCTTCTTGCCAGCAGGCGCGAAAGCAAAACAGCGAAAGTTCTTGCGGAACAACTGGAGACCTTTGGCATAGAGCTGGAGGTTCGCATTTTGGAGCGTGCCGCGCTTCAGGACACTCTGTCTGAGGGCAATTATGATCTGGCCCTCTATGCCTCCGGTACTCTTGGCGATCCGAATGGAATCATGCGCCGTGTCTTTGGGCGTAAATGGGCTAGCGATGGCTATCAGGGTGAGCATCTGCAATCGCTGGTGATTGCTCAGTCTGTTGCAACCAATAAAACGGAGAGGCAGAAAATTCTGGGCGAATTTCAGAAGGCTTATTCTGAGGAACTACCAGCCTATGCCATCGCAAATCCTCACATGGTGACGGCTTACAACGATAAGCTTTCAGCCCTTCAGTTTATGCCCGGCGGTGTGGCGATCGGCGTCCCTTCAGCACTCCATAAATCCTATCTGGTTGATTGATCAGCTGGACACCCATTGTCAGCTGCCTTCGGGTGGCTGGCATAAGACAACCAACAACAGACAGGCCGTTCTTGTGGTACCTCCGATTATTTTAAACATGCTGTCTGGCCTTGGCGTTCGCCTCCTGGTGTTTGCACTGCTGGTTTTGCTGGTGTTCTTTTTACCGCGAATGCTTCCAGGGGATCCTGTTGAGGTGTTTCTTGCCTCTGATCTTTCGCGCAACCTCACTGGTGCAGAGAGTGCTGAACTCCGCGCTCAGTTCGGCCTGGCGGGGGATTGGCCGCAGCAGCTTGGCGTTTACCTTTGGGACCTTGTCAGGGGGGATCTGGGGTACTCGGTTCCGCATGCTGCCCCTGTCTCGGAACTGCTCAAAGCATCTATTCCCTGGACCTTGCTTTTGATCACCTGCGCTGCGCCGATTTTTCTTCTGGCAGGGGCTGCTGGTGGCATTGAAGCTGGCAAGGCGCCTGGGGCTTTCTTTGACAGGATTGCAACTGGTGTCGTGACAGTTGTCGCCAGCATTCCGCCATTCACCTCAGCCGTGCTGTTGCTGCTTGCTTTTGGCATTGTGTGGCCCGTGTTGCCCTCCGGTGGATCTGAGCCTTTGTTTCCCAGCAGCAATCCGATACAGCGGGATTTTGATATCGCCCGTCACGCAGTGTTGCCCGTGCTGGCACTGTCCTTGCACGAAATCTCCCGGTTTTATTTTTTGGCACGGGGAGAGGCGATCACGCTGTCTCAGCGGCCTTTCATTCTCAATGCCTGCGGGCGTGGCATCAAAGGCTGGCGCTTGCGCACGGCTTATTACGGGAGAAGCCTGTTTCCGGTTTTTCTGGCACGAATGAGTGACGCGCTGACTGGCTTGTTTGGTGCTGTCCTGTTCGTTGAGATTGTCTTCTC
>NZ_LCWX01000060.1:37925-41311 GCF_001431305.1 Pseudovibrio sp. POLY-S9 | reverse complement strand
ACAGGGCACTTGATTTATAACGCTATTTTGGATCGTGACTACGTTTTGTTGCAGGGTGCGGTTATCGTTATGGCTGGTTTGGTTCTGCTGCTGAACTGGGTCATTGATGCTGTCGCAACAAGCCTGGCGCGTAGAGGGTGATCTCATGCTTGGTTATTGGTCACCTATCACACAAAGTGCCGGTTTCATTTCACGGGGAGCGATTGCTGCCTCGGCTGTGCTGGTTATGGCAGGCTTCGCGCTGTCAGAAAGTTTGCCTCATTACAAAACCAGCCCTGATGTTTTGCAGGCCCCGAGCATGGCGCACTGGCTTGGCACCAATGGGATTGGGCAGGATGTTTTTGTCGGCCTTGTAAGAGCTGCTCCAATCACGGTGTTTCTTGCTCTCATCACAGCTACTGCGGCGCTGGTGCTGGCTTTGGCTGCGTCCAGTCTGGCTGCGTTTGGCGGGCCGCGCATACGCAGTGCGGTCTTGCGACTGGTGGACGTGCTGCAGGTGATCCCGTCCATCCTGTTGCTGCTGTTGTTGGCGGCCTGGATACAACCCGGTTTCCTTGGGCTTGTCGTGCTTTTGTCGCTGACTGGCTGGCATGAGGATGTGCGCGTTGCCCTGCCGATTTTGCTGCGGGAGCTGACCCGCGAGAACGTGCATTTTGCGCGGCGGATGGGGGCCAGTCGTAGATACTGTCTGCGCCACCACATCCTACCCGCGATCTGGCCCGCAATCGTTGGTTTGTTTTTGCAAAATGTACGGCAGGCAGCCCTCAAAACTGCCGGTTTCGGGTTTTTAGGACTGACTGATCCAAGGCTGCTGACCTGGGGCAGTATGATACAGGATTCAATGGACTATCTTTATACGGATGCATGGCTCTGGCTCTTGCTTCCGCCAGCGGGTGCGCTTTCACTGTTTCTCGTTGGCATTTTGATTATTGGTGAAGGCTACATGTCAAACGGCAGCCTCAACGGAAGGGAACATCATGATCCGCGTTGAGCAGCTTAATCTTTACTACGGTCGACAGCCCTTGCTTGAAGATGTCTCTTTTGAGATCCACAAAGGGCAAACTCTGGCGGTCATCGGAGAACCCGGCGGTGGCAAGACGAGCCTCGCCCGCTCTCTCATGGGTCTCATTCAAGGGCGCCGGTTGGCAGAAGATGAACAGCCCTTAGCCTCCAGTTATTTCAGCTGGAATGGAGAGGCCTGGCTGGGAGACATGAATGTCCTGCGCTCGTCACGCGCACAATTGCAAGGCATGCGGGGATGTTCTGCAGGTCTGATCGTGCAAGCGCTGTCGGATGCATTAAACCCTCATTTGACCGTCCTGCAACATGTGCAGGAGATGCTGCAGGCACATGGGCTTTATGAGCGGGATGCACTTGAGGAATGTGCCAGAGGGAATATTCCAGAGCGTCTTTTACATCGTTATCCCTCAGCTCTGAGCGGCGGCGAAATTCAGCGTGTTCTGACGGTGCTTGCTCTGGCGAACTCGCCTGAGTTTTTGATCATGGACGAGCCGACCGCCGCGTTGGACAGTTTCAATCGGGAAATCGCCATTCGCTCGTTTCAGGCTGGGAGTGAGGACCGCTGCCAGATGCTGATCACGCACGATATTGAACTGGCACGCCGTCTGGCAAGCCATGTGGCTGTGCTGCGCAAAGGCAGATTGACTGAGATCGGGACAGCTGAAGAGGTGCTCGACAGACCACGCAGCATCTACACCCAGCAATTGCTGAAACTGAGGCGAAACGCGCATAACTCAGCCCCGATCCTGGCAAGTGGAGAAGGGGGGTATCCGGAGTTGGAGGCACGTAGTGGTCATGGATTGACCCTTGATAAACTGCATCACAGCTTTGATGGAAGAGCCTTGCTCTCCAACGTTTCAGCATTCGTGCCGGCAGGCCGGTGTCTTGCGATTTTGGGGGGAAGTGGGAGCGGAAAAACCACGCTTGCGCGGTTGTTGAGCGGTTATGAAACTGTGCAGGACGGCTTTGTTTATTGGCAGAACGAGGAAGGGCGCGCCAAGTCCGTGGTGGCGTTGATACCACAGCACCCGCACCGCGCCATGGCCTGTCATTTTACGGTCTATGAGGTCCTGAAAGAAGCGCTGATGCTGTCTGGTGGAGATCAGTCTGAACTCACGCGGTTGCTGGAGCGGGTTGGGTTGCCGACGGATTCAGACTTCCTGCGCCGCAAAACCAGAAAGCTCTCTGGCGGTGAAGCGCAGCGATTGGTGATTGCGCGGGCGTTGGCGACCCGACCTCAGTGTCTGGTGGCTGATGAACCCACCTCAGCGCTGGACATGCAGGCGCGCAGTCAGGTGCTGGAAATCCTGCGCAGTGTGATGCGCAACAAGAAGATGGCTCTGGTGCTTTTCACCCACGATCACGCCGCCGCCCGCTCGCTGGCAGACAAGGTCTGTCATTTGGAGCAGGGCGAACTCATCTGCACCCAAGCGCCGGAAACGAACGCTGCAAGCTGAAAAGAAGACCAGCACGTTTTGGCAACGTGCTGGTTTGCTTAGGCTGGGGCTGCTGCAGCAGACCGTATCGAGCGCACGCGGTCTGAGAGCCAGTCCAGGTCCGGGTCTGCGATGCCCAGCTCTGTCAGGTGGTCTGCTGTGTTCCAGAGGTAGTCACAGTTCGGGCCGCGTTCGCCAGCAGCTGTCGCGATGATCTGAGCTTGTTCTTCGGCGTTAAACTGGCCGTATTGCTCATGCTCGCGGTTGACCACATAGGTGAGCGCCTCAACCTCGCGGCCATCCTGCAGTTTAAGTGTGGTGATGATTTCTCTATACGCGGGATTGAACAGCTCTCGTTTGCGTAAGTCTTCCAGCACCTTCTCTTGCCCATCACGGGGAATGCCCAAAGCCACACCGCTGCAATAAGCATCGGGTGCTGCATCCAACGCCAGAACCAGGCCGTGTTTTTCAAATGTGCCGCGGTAGCGCAGGGAGCACAGGCAGAACCGGCGTTTCCAGCCATCAAGACGAGCGGGTACTTGCTCAACGGGTTCAAAGCCGGGGTGCCAGATGAGTGAGCCGTAGCCAAAGACCCAGAGAATATCTTTCATTTCTTTTCCCTTTTCAGGAGAACATTGAAAAGCACAAAGGGCACCGTGAAAGGCGCCCTTTGTGATCAAATCACAGCTGATCAATCCATAATCAATTGATAGGACGCCACGAGACTGGTGTAAGGCGGCAGGAATACTGACTTTGGTTCTCCGTTCAGCAGCACCGTGTCTTTTGCATCGAAATGCAGATGGATCGGCAACGGCCCGAGCCAGTTGTTGGAGATCTTGCCAATGCGGTTGCCGCGGACAATCTTGTCCATTGGCTTCACCTGCAGAGTGGCCATGTCCAGATGCACATAGCGGTACAGCGTGCCGGTGG
>NZ_LCWX01000060.1:21371-37798 GCF_001431305.1 Pseudovibrio sp. POLY-S9 | reverse complement strand
ACCTACATGAGCAACAATGCCGTCTTCTGCTGCAACGGCCCAGTGCTTGCTGGCCTCACATGATGCCGGGCGAATGTCCTGCCCCTGATGGCCGCCCGATGCGCAGACGGGCAGATCAGCCCTGCGGAACTCGCAGAAGTTATCGCGCCATGGGTAGGAATAGTTCACCGGATCACACTCGGACCCGCCGTCAGCTTTGAATCCACCCGGTGCATAGGCGTGAGAGTTAGCATAGGCTGGGCCGGATTCCACCGGAAAACGCATGTTCGGAAAGAAGATGGCATGGCTTGCAACACCTTTACCGGTGTCTGCAATCAGGTCACCCGGCTGCATAAAGCGGGAGGCATCTTCCGCCTGTGCGGAGAAGCCAAAGGTCAGGGTCAGACAGAGATAGATAAATCGCATCATTGGTTTGCTCCATTCACAACAAGGAGGGTCTGAACGACGCTTTGAAGAAAATCAGGCTTACGGCAGCGCGTGTCTTTGATCGGGTTGTCGCAGGTCAGGCGGATTGTGTAATGCGCCCCGTAGCGGTTCAGATTGTAGTCTGCCCCGTTGCCGATGGACTCATGCGCCGTCGCCTTATGATGCTCGGTGAGATCTTCCGTTCCGGTCAGCACACTGTGAGACCCCAGAATGCTGATTTGCGCGCCTTCCAGAGCGTAAAACGCAGCATAGGATGAGTTCTGGCTTCCGAACTGTGGCGTCTCCATCTTCGCATCACTGCCGAAAATCAGGACAGGCAGCTCAATGTAACTGAGCTTGCCAGTTGTAGCGGCAACGAACTTTTCCACGGCGGCTGGATCCCGCGCGAGTGACCGCTTTGCAGCGATTTTGGCTGCTTGCCAATCGATCTTGGTTGGCACCCGCTCAACACCATTCTTTGCCAGAGTGGGAGCGGCGGTTGTTGCTGCCAGAAGAGTGGCCGCTAATGCGACTTTGGCGAATTCCATAAAAGTCTCCTGTAAATGCAAAAGAGTGCAAAGCCCCGGCAATATCGGGGCTCGCATCAAATCATGCTGTTTCAAGCAAGCGTTCTTCGCGCACGGGCGCTGCTTCTTTTGCCGCTTTCGCCTCCAGCCGTTTCATCTGGCTGATGATGTTGCGGCGGTGCATTTCCTCAGTGCCACCCACAGCGCAAAACGCCAGTGCATCGCGCAGGAAGGTCGAAACCTCGCCCTGGTGATAGCCTTTGGTGCCGTAGAGCTTGAGCAGGTCAATCGCACCACTGGTGATCGCTTCAGCGCCAACCAGCTTGGCAATGGAGCAGGTCATGCCGGCTTCCGGTGCACCGGACAGAAGCTGCTGGAGTGCGCCATAGGCGGTCCACTTGGCGGATTCTGCGGAGATGCGCATGTCGGTGAGCTTCTTCTGCACGTACTGGAACTCCAGCACCGGCACTTCGAAGGTCTGACGCTCCTGAGCGTAGCGCATCGCTTCCTTCAGCATCGGCTCAATCATCCATGCCGAAACCAGACCGTAATACAGCCTGCCGAGAGAGACGAAGGTGATCAGGTTGCGCAGGCCCTTGCCGGGAACGCCAAGCAGATCACCGTAATGCAGCGGTATATTGGTGAACTTCATCGGTCCGGTTGGCAAATCCAGATTGCCGAGTTTCTGGTCGTAGTCGCCAACTTCAAGGCCCTTGGTGCCTGCATCCAGCAAAATGAGCGAGATACCGTCACGCGCATGACCATCCAGCTTGCACACGACAAGCGTGAAATCCGCCACGGGCGCATGGGCAATGTTGTACTTGGCACCATTGAGCATGAACGTCTCATTTGGTCCCGGTGTCAGCACAGAGGAGGTGGAGCGCACATCTGTGCCCGTATCAGGGTCTGCAATCGCAGTTGCGCTGAGCTTCCCTTTCAGGATACGGCCAAGATAGTCCTTCTTCTGCGCTTCCGTGCCGAACAGGTTGAGTGCATGAACCATGCCTGCCTGTGCGATGACAGAAAGCAGAATACCCGGCGTGCGCACAGAGCATGCAAGACCTTCCAGAGCAGCGGTAAAGTCCCACCAGTCCGTGCCTGCACCGCCATACTCAGCCGGGACGATGATCTTCCAGAGACCGGCTTCTAAAAGCCGGTCCCATGTGTTCTGATCAAATGCCTGCTTGCCAGCGTGAAGCTCTGAGTGGTCAATCTGGCTGCCAATTTGAGCATACTTTGCTCGCAGAGCCTGTTGACGTTCATTCCATTGTAGATCCATCAGAGATCTCCAGATTTCAAAAGTGACGGATCTTAAGCTGGCTGATGATGAGCGGCAGGTTCTTGCAGAGCTGCAACCGCAGTCTTGAACTCATCCGGCACCGGATAGGTTGCCTGCTTTTCGTAATCAAACATCACGTGAGTGGAAGCTGCATTGGCAACCACGCGGCCATCTGCATCACCAAGACGCATTTCATGCTGCATCTCAAAGCTCTTGCCGCCAAACTTTGTCACACGGCTCAACACAACCAGATGGTCGCCGTAAAGAGCCTGAGAAACGTAGTCACAAGAGGTCTTCACCATGATGTGCGGCAGCTTTTCAGACTTAGGCAGCTTGAGCAGATCATGCATGTATTCCAGATAAGCGGACTGCATGTAATCGTAGTAGATCGGGCTGCTCACATGACCCATTGAATCTGTATCGCGGTAGCGGATATCGATTGGTGTTTCATAAGCTTTCTGTGTCATGAAATTCCCTCCTGTTGGGGTTTTGAAAATCATTGGTGAATGAAGGCTGAGTCTGTGTTGCGGCCTGCAACGGACCATGAATGGTGAAGCCCATGGGCACGGGACCGTGCTTTGTCAGGACTGTCAGAGAAAACTCGTTGGCGGCGCACAGCGTGGTGATGCAGCCATCTGCCTCGCCCTTGGCGCACACAGCCGCGGCTTGCGCGTTGCTGGTGACGTACTTGCGCTCAATAGAGGCCGGGATCAGTTTTTCCGGTGCCGGATGCGTTGCGCAAAGGGCTGGTGTTTTGCCAGTAGAAGAGGCCAGCACCATGTTGTCGGTGTTCATGATGAACACGTCCATCAGTTTCAGCTGGCCGATGTGCTCGTAAATAATTGAATGAAGATGCGGGTAGGCGACGACACTCAGCAAAACGGACTTGCGGCATTGAGCAACGGCTTCCGCTGCAATTTCCATGGTCGGGTGAAGAAAGACCTCAGCGTTTTTGCAGTGACGTTGTACCCATGTCAGAGCTGCTCTCTCGCAGTTCGTACCAGTCGGCCCTAGAGTGTGAACTTGCCGGACCCAATCAAAGGACAGTGGGGCTGTTCCTTTGGCCAAATAGTCCGAGGCTTCAATATGTGCATCCATAAATTCTCTGATCCTTCACTTGGGAAGAAAGACTGAAAAATGCCGATGCAGGATTTGCGCGAGGCGCTCCCCTGACAAACTGCGTTGGCTTGTCGTTGTTCTTATGCATGGGCAGAGCGGTCGCACGCGCAGACTCCGATAAATCTCCGTTTGCTCTGCCGGTCTTGAGGTGAAATTTGTTCCTCGCGTCCAGTAATATTTTTTCGTGTGGCCCTATGGAGCCGGAAAGGTTTGCTTTGAACAAGCTGAAAAAACTGATGGCTTCCCTCAGGATAGATGAGGAATGCCTCAGCGGAAGTTATCGCTTCTAAATTATTGATAATACAGGCGGTTGCATAAAAAGAAGGCACCGCAAAAAATGCGATGCCTTCTGAAGGGCTTAGTAATTTGGAGTTGCGCGAAATATAGACAGCGCTAGGCGGCAACAGCTTCGCTGAGAGCTTTGCGACCCATGTAATCATGAAGATCCAACATGCGTTCAAACCACAAATTGACAGGGTCACTTGGCGCAAGAATTGGATCTGGGCAACACACTTTGCACCACTGCAAGGTGCCGAACAGAACATAATCTGCATGCATCGCTCTCTCACCACCGAACCAATCCTGATTGGTGAGCAGATCGCGCACAGGGTTCAACTTTTCCGGCAAAGTGCTCAGTTCAGCGTCTCTCCCTGCATAGACCTCCTCGAGAGGTTTTCCGAACCGTTTTTCGCGTGCAGGCCGGAAGTAGGCGCGGTCGTCATCATTCATGATGTTGTACATATCCATCACAGCAATCACCGCCAATGTCGGGTGCAGGACGGTTTTGCAGTAGCTCTCCACAAAATGGGAAAGCTGGAGACCGCCAGCGCCATCAAACAGGCTGGGTGCGTCCTGATAAGTCTCTTCCAGATACTCGGCGATCTCAAAACTATCGCCTAAAAGCTTGCCTTGGTCGTTGAGAACCGGAACGCTGGTGAAAGATCCGTCTTCAATATTGGAAATGTCGCCAAAGAAAACCGGCTTCAGGTCAAAATCGAGGCCCTTGTGCTTCAGGGACATCATAATTTTCCAGACATGCGGGGAGTAATGTTGCCCGGAGGCTCCGCTGAGGCTGTAAAGAAGTCTTTGCATGTGGCTTCTCCCGATGAGAATTAAACAATGGGTTTGCGTTAAAAAATTCCTCAGTATTCCGGATTGTTTTTGTCTTTAACGCCAACTGGGCAGAGCAGCCATCCGCCCAACTGGAAAGCAGGGTGCAGCGACTTCAGCCCATTGCTGAGCTGAAGTCTTGCAAACCTGGTTCTTTTGAAAGTGTCAGGAGGCGATGAGCGCCGCCTCTAGTGTTCGGTCGTCCTGAAACGAAAGGCTCGTGCAATTGTCTGTCGCCAGAATGGAGCGAACCGCCGCAATCACCGGGTCTTCTTTCCGGCAGGAAAGGTGCGCAAACAACACGCGGGCTGATTTTTGCACCTGCGAGAGCAAGACGATGTCGCCCTGGTTCTCTTGAGGGTTTGTTGAGTTGGCATGAACGAGCCCGATACCAACACCGCTGGCAATCAAAGCACGTGTAACCCCCTCATCATCCACATTGATCACCCGCTTGGGCCTGATGCCATGCGTGTCCAGAAGGTCCCTTGCCACACGCCCGCAACAGGAATTTCCGCTTGGGTAGATCCACGGCACGTTTTCAAGTGCCTTCCAGTTCACCTCAGCCGCAACGGGTACAAGGTCCGCAGGGGCTGCGAGGTAAACGCAGAAATTGGAGATCTCCAATGTGGAGAGCCCGGCGTCATCCTCGCCCGTTTCCGTATAAAATCCGGCGTCGAGGCTGCCATTGCGAATGCCTTCCAGCACCTTCACAGAGGGGCGGTGCTGTAGCTCAACTTCAACCTCGGGGAACTCCTGAGACATGGCCGCAAGCAGATTGCTCACAACGCCTGTGCTTGAGTTGCGGCCAGCGCCGAGGGTCAAATTGCCTGCAAGACTTCCGCGTAACCGCGATGCTTCTTCCAGAAACTTCTGGTGCCGGTCCAGCAACTGATGTGCTTCCGTGAGGAGGCGTTGTCCGTCGGGGGTGACCGCCATTCCACGGGGTGTTCGTTGGAAGAGCGTTAATCCCAATGTCTCTTCCATGTTTTTGATATGCGCACTGACAGCTGGCTGGCTGCGAAAGAGCAATTCTGAAGCTTTGGTTATGCTGCCTTCGCGCGCGACCGTCACGAAGGTTTTGAGTTGATGAATGTCCATCCTTTTCCTTCCAATAAGAAAAGAGTTTCTTGAACGTATTCGGCTCTGAAAAGGACAATAACTATGCTCAGCCGTTGGCTTTGGGCTAGTGTGCTGGCACCCGCTAAACGGGTATGCCCTGCTATCACCCTACGATATCTCTGCAGTCAGACCAAGCCTACTTTTGAAGGCCTGTTCTCCCGAGAGATGTATGTCCGGTCATGTTGCCGGGCTGGACGCTGAGCTCCTGATCTCTTTCGTATAGCGAAGTTCGATTCCGCCGCAATAAGTAAATTAATTTGCGGTTTGGATGAATAATTTGATTGCTCATCATCATGTAAGTAGTTTGTTCCCTTGTTTTAGTTTAGTGATTTTAATTTTGTTGTATTTATTGATGTAAAAATCTGCTTATTGTGATTATATGATTTTTATCTATTTAATATGACAATACATAATCAATTATTATTGTATAGATCTAAAGTGAAATATTCATAATAACTTTAATATAGCTCTTTGTTTGCTTGATGGTTTTTTGGGCAGATGGGAGGTCAAGTGACTACTTCCTTGGCACTTTGACGGCAACAATGTGGGCAAACTGACAATATGTCGGGAGCATGAGTGTCAGCTTGACTATCTTATCCAGATGGTTTTGGGGGCAAGTTGCTTAGCGGATTTGCATCTTTGTCATCTCGTCACTCAGCCAGTTGATGAAATCCCAAACCGGGGCTGAGGGGATAGATGTTTCTGGCAAGACAAACTGAAAAGCACGCTGGCACGGCAGCGTCTCAGCAAACGGTTCAACAAGCGTGCCTGCATTCAATGCATCTATGACATAGAGATCTCTGAGAATGGCAAAGCCACGTCCGGCAATAGCGCTTTGCAAGATAAGGTCCGTGTTGTTGAAGGTGAGCTGCTGCACCATCTGGCCGGAAAAGTCGGGCCAACTGGCTTCCAGATACTTCTGCCAGTGGAAGGCCTCATCTTCATGAATGAAATCAGCTTTGGCAAAGAGCTCAACAGGCGCTGAATGCGGTGCCAGACGCTCTCCTGCGATGGTCTCCAGATAGTTTGGTGAGCACACCACACGCATCCGCTCGTGCGGCAGGGGAATAAGTGGGGACGCGCCGAGATCTCCCTCAGGCTTGGGCAGCAAGCGCAGCGCCACATCGAGCTTTTCCTCCGCAAAATCAACGAAGCGATTGGCTGCGCTGATCCGGATCGCCACATGAGGATGCGAGGCGGAGAACTGGGCCAGACGTGGGACCAGCATGATGGAGGCGAGAGAGGGCGCAATGCCAATTGTGAGCTGCTTTCGTGCGGTCTGGCTGGCGAGGAGGTATGAGAGGTTCTCTATACCATTGTTGATTGCTGAAACTTCCGAAAGGATATCTTGAACCAGTTCCGTCTGCTCCAGATTGCGCCCGTTCATGCGGAACAGCTTAACATCCCAACGCTCTTCTAACTGCTTGATATGATAGGATACTGTTGGTTGCGAGACGTTCAGTTCCCGTGCGGCAGCGGAGATGGATTTGTGCCGTGCAACTGCCGCGAGTGCGCGTAATTCCTGAAGGGTCGGGACGAAACGTCGAGAGATGGCCATGAATTATGTATAGAGTTTTTCTATACATGGATCAATCAGACTGATTTGTCTTGCTCTGACCCGCACCTATAAACTGCCTAAAACTTTGAGAAATATCCGTCATAATGACGAATTTGGGGGTTGGGATGTTTAAAAATACCGGAAAAGCCATCTTAGGGGCTGCATTATTTGTCTCTGCAAGCGTTGTTGGCATGAGCGCACAGGCGGGAGAGGCTCTGGATGGGATCATGAAGAGCAAGACGTTGCTCGTGGGCTCTAACTCTGATTATCGCCCGAACGCGTTTATGGGAGACGACAACCAGCTGCAGGGCTTTGACATTGACGTTTCCAAAGAGATCGCAAAGCGTCTTGGTGTTGAGGTGCAGTTTGTAACGCCGGGTTGGGAAATCATGACTGCGGGCCGCTGGTCTGGCAGATGGCATATGGTTGTCGGGTCCATGACCCCAACAAAAGCCCGCGCACAGGTGTTGGATTTCCCTGCCGTGTACTACTACACTCCGGCAGCTTTTGCGGTTCACAAAAACTCCAAGGCAACATCGCTTAAGGATCTGGACGGCAAGGTGATCGGCGTTGTTGGCTCGTCCACCTACCACAAGTACCTGGAGCACAAGCTTGAGATTGATGCGGTTGGCGCACCGGCGTTCGAATACGCTGTGACACCGGGTGAAATCAAACTTTACAGCGATATCAACGAGTTTGACGAGCTGTCTCTTGGTGACGGCGTGCGTCTTGACGCATTGGCGCAGTCCGTTCCTGTTATTCAGCAGGCGATGAAGAAAGGCCTGCCGATCAAACAGCTGGGTGATCCGATCTTTTATGAGCCGCTGGCGATTGCGATTGATAAAGGCGACAAAGAGCTCAGCGACAAGCTGGCTTCCATTGTTGAGGACATGAAGAGCGATGGCACTTTGACCAAGCTCTCCGTGAAATGGCACGGCGCGGACCTCGTGAGCGTTAAGTAAGATCATGGTCACACTCACCAATGGCGCTTTCAGGCAGGGTCCGGCCCGCCTGAAAGCAGCAGCAACGCTCGGATCACTGGCCTTTGTGATCGCGTTTTATCTCGCGTTCAATCAAGGCGTGATCGGGTCATTCCTTCGCCCTGCGATGAGTGAAGAAACACTTGCCAGCTGGTGGGGGCGTTTTTCTGTATCCATGGTGATTTTCCTGCTGGCGTCAGGGCTGGGGTTTCTCATACTCAGCCTGTCCCGGCGCGCTCAGCTGATCACTGTGTGGCTTCTGCTTGCTGCAGGTGCTTTCGGGTTCTTCCTGAGCTTTGAGCTGAGTTTTGAGTTTATCGGGCGCAAACTGCCCTTCCTGATAACGACAGGGGCGTTCACCACGCTCTATGTTTCTGCCATTGCGATCACACTGGCCTTCATCTTCGCCTTGCTGGGTGCCACCGCAAAGCTCTCTGGCATTGGGGTGGTTGAAGGTGTCGGGGCATTTTATACTTCGTACTTTCGCGGCGTGCCGTTGCTGGTGCAGCTCTTCCTGATCTATCTCGGTCTGCCGCAGATTGGCTACGTCATTTCACCCGTCCCGGCAGCAATCATCGCGCTGTCGCTGGTGTATGGGGCGTACATGACCGAGATTTTCCGCTCTGGCATCCAGTCAATCTCACTTGGGCAATGGGAAGCTGCGGATGCGTTGGGCCTGCCGCGTTTGTTGACGTTTCGAAAAGTCATTCTGCCCCAAGCCATGCGGGTTATTGTGCCGCCAACGGGCAACCAGTTCATCGCGATGCTCAAGGATTCCTCGCTGGTTTCGGTTGTCGGCGTCTGGGACATCATGTTCATTGCACGAACGCAGGGACGGTCTGACTTCAAGATTCTGGAGATGCTGATCACCGCCTCCATCATCTACTGGGTCATGTCGGTCATGCTGGAATTTGTGCAACAGCGCATTGAGACACATTACGCAAAATCGCTGAAGCGATAATTTTTCTTCCATTGATTTTGAGCGCGTAGGTGCGCCGCGAGTTTTCGTGCCCTGAAGGGATACGCTTATGACAAGCAAGACTGGCAAAACCACGCCGCAGAGCGTGGCTGCTGATAAAAGAACCATTGTCGGAATTTTGGCGAATTCCTCAGAAGATGCGGGCCTTGGAACGCAAACCATTGATGATAAGTACCTGACAGCCGCATTGCAGGCTGTTGGGGCAATCCCTCTCATCATCCCAACGCTCTTGAGGGAAGCTGAGCTGGCCCATGTACTGTCCTTGGTGGACGGGCTTATTCTGACAGGGGACGCCTCCAACATTCAGCCTGCGTATTACAACAATGACGGCACCTTTGAGAGCCATGGCCCGTTTGATAACAAACGCGACACCTCTGCATTTGCGCTGATCCGTGCCGCTTTTGAAAATGACCTGCCACTGCTTGGAATTTGCCGCGGCATGCAGGAAATGAATGTGGCTTTCGGCGGCACAATCCGAAATGACCTTTATGCGAACCAAGAGTTTTCGCTGCACCACCCCATCGACTACACGCTGCCACCAAAACAAAGATACGGGGCAGCTCATCAGCTCATCCTTGAAGAGGATGGACTGCTGAACTCTATCCTTGGTGAAGGCGACCATCAGGTAAACTCTCTGCACGAACAAGCGGTTGAGGCGCTTGGAGACGGGCTGGTGCTTGATGCTCTTTCTGAGGACGGCGTGATTGAAGCCTTTCATCATCCAGACAAAGCGTTCTTCCTTGGCATTCAGTGGCATGCTGAGTTTGAAGCTGTCAGCAATCCCGTTTCCACCCGCATTTTTGCGGCCTTTTCTAAGGCGATGCTGAGCACAGAGGGCGTGAAGGCGTTCCTGTAATTCTTCTCAATTCAAAACGGATTGCAGCTATTTACCTAGGAAAATTCGAACCAATCTCAACTAAGTGTCCTCTGATTATTCAATGGTTCCGCTGAGTGGTTGAGACAGGGTTGTATCATTGTGAAAAGGTTCATTGATGAATGGAAAGGCTATTTTGGAGACCTCCCTCCCTATAGCCATTACCTCCGTGATGTACTGCCCGAAAGGTGGGTCAGGTTCCATGCACTGCCAGATACAAGGCGATACGCAGAAACGCCGGAAGAAGCCGCAATTGTCTTTAACAGAGGCAGAGTACTGGCCAATCGTATTTTAAAGGAGGGGCAGAATTGCCTCTTCATCTCGTATTTCCCGAATTTCGATAAGTATCCTCTCCCTTACAGTCACAAGCTTCTTGATCAGTTTCGTCTGAAATACTGGTTCAAATGGAAGTATGAGGATGACCCATGGGGCGAAGAGGAAACCATAGGCTTTTACGGCAATGAGGTGCGCTGGTTTCCTGAGGTCTATCGCGAAGCCCTTAAAGATGCAGCACAGGATGAAGAGCGGTTTCTGCTCATGAACCGGGAAACATCGCGCATATTTGCACCCTATGACGGCGGCTTCGATTGCTTCATGCAAAATGCAGAGGAAGTTGCCCGTCTTAAATGTGAGTTTGCAGAATGGCTTCCTCCTTGCTGATGTTGCGAAGCCAAAAAATCTCACACTGAGTAATAAAGCGTCATCCTGAATTGACCATCTCCAACAACTGGTATGCTTGGGCAGGCGGAGTGTGGCCAAAGCGAAACTTGACGAACTGCCGTTAAGGTGTTCACAGTCCAGCTATGATTTCTGCAGTAATATTTGATCTTGATGAAACGCTTTTTGCTCGCACGTCTTCCTTGAAGGCGTTCGCAGAAGACCAGTTAAACAAACAGTACCCGAACGTGTTCCCGACTCCTTCTCATGTCGTGGCTCTTTTGTTGGAGCTCGACAATCGGGGGAGGTCGTCAAAATATAAAGTGTACCAAACGCTATTCAAAGAGTTTGGAATAGACGACCAAAATCTCGCAGCTGAGTTATACGATCACTACATGCGAAACGCATGGCGATTTGCGATGCCGTTTGAGGGACTTAACGAGGCGTTTAGTGAAATCAGGGCCTTGGGTGCAAAAATCGGAATTGTCACTAACGGAAGGACCGACATACAGTTGAGGTCTCTTCTGGCTCTAAATTTGGACCGGCTCGCCGACGACTACATTATCTCAGAGGCAGTTGGGTTGCGAAAACCAGATGCGAAGATTTTTCAACTTGCAGCTGGAAATCTATCAGTTCGGACTGAGGATTGCGTCTTTGTTGGCGACTCTCCAACGGCTGATGTTTCCGGGGCCCAAACAGTTGGAATGAAATCCGTTTGGTTTCCGAATGGTGCTATCTGGCCCAAAGATCTTCCCATACGAGCTGATGCAGAAATACAGTCTTTGTCAGAGTTAATTGGAGTATTGAAGGCTTTTTGAATATCAGCTCGGGTCTTTCGGCATACCGAACAGGCGATTTTGGCTGTTCGGAGGCTTTTGAGTATGAAAGTTTATTACTTTCTCATAGCAGGCCTGATCTATAGTGTTGCGCAAGGGACCGCGCGATATAGGGGACTGTACATATGAAGTTTATTGAAGCCGGGGTGCTGAACATCGCCTATATGGATGTTGGGCCGAAATCAGGTGTTCCAGCTGTTCTGCTTCATGGCTTTCCCTATGATGTGCGCAGCTATGACGAAGTCTCCGTTATTCTCGCCAATCGCGGTTTTCGATGCATCATCCCTTACTTGCGTGGCTACGGGCCTACCCAATATCTGTCTTCGCAAACGCCGCGCTCCGGTCAGCAAGGCGCATTGGCCTTTGATCTGCGGTCACTGATGGTGGCTTTGGAGCTGCCGCAGGCGATTGTTGCGGGCTATGACTGGGGTGGTCGGGCAGCCTGTATCGCCGCAGCCCTCTGGCCGGAAAAGGTGAGGGGGCTTGTGAGTGGCGGGGTGGCCTACAACATCCAGAACATTCCTGCAGCCTACCGACCTGCCTCGCCTGAGGAGGAACAGCTCTGGTGGTATCAGTACTATTTCCAGAGTGAACGTGGCCGCAATGGTCTGACTGAGAACCGCGAAGAGCTGACAAAAATGCTCTGGCAGCAATGGTCACCCACCTGGGAGTTTTCTCGCCGAACCTTCCGTGAAACCGCCGAGAGCTTTGACAATCCTGATTTCGTTGAGACTGTCATCCACTCCTACAGACACCGTTTTGGGCTGGTTGAGGGAGATCCTGCTTTTGAGAAGATCGAGGTTCTGCTCACCGCGCAGCCGAAGATCAATGTACCAGCCATTGCATTGCTTGGTGCCAATGATGGCGTAAGCCCACCGCGGCACAGCAAAGGGCACGAAACAAACTTCAACGGATATTATGAGGCGCGTCTCGTCGAGGGTACAGGACATAACCTGCCGCAAGAAAACCCTGAGGCCTTTGCCGCAGCGATTGTTGAAATTGCTGACAAAACAGAATAGTAAGCCGCGTTCTCGTGGTGGGGGGAGAGGGATGGACCTCTCTCCAATTGCTGGACTACAGCGCATCTCCGAAAAGTGGGAACCTGTTTTCGGATAAAGATACGCAAAAACAAAGGCTAAAGCAGTTCAGGTGTTTCAACCTAAATGCGAACTGCTTTAAGCTGCTGACAAGGTCAGCGCATCCAGCTCTTCAAATGGCAAACCAACATATTCTTCTGCCAAGGCCCGCTGATGGGTCTCATTTTGCAGCAGCAGCTCGTAGCTGTTTTGCTGGATTTTCGCATCAAACCCGTTCATCTCCGGAAACACATGCAACAGCTGCGTCATCCGCCACGAGAAATTCTCAGAGCTCCACACACGGCGCAACGCCAGCTCGGAATAACGCTCCAGATGAGCGGAGTGATTGCTCTTGATCTGTTCAATCAATCCGCGTGAGAGATAGAACACATCAGAGGCTGCGAGATTGAGCCCCTTCGCTCCGGTTGGTGGCACAATGTGAGCTGCATCGCCTGCGAGGAACATACGTCCGTATTGCATTGGTTCAGCCACGAAGCTGCGGAGTGGCGCGATGGATTTTTCAATAGAGGGTCCGGTGACGATATCTGACGCCACATCCGCAGGGAAGCGGGCGATCAGCTCTTCCCAGAACCGCTCATCGGACCAGTCCATAACACTGTCTGTCAGCGGGCACTGAATGTAATAGCGGCTGAGCAGGCGGTTGCGCTGCGAAGCAAGTGCAAACCCACGCTCATGATAGGCATAGACCAAATCCGGCAGGGGGGGCACTTCCGCCATGATGCCAAGCCAGCCAAACGGATAAGCCCGCTCGTAGGTGCGCAAAATGTCGTCAGGAATAGTCTTGCGGCTGACACCGTGGAACCCGTCACAACCAGCAATGTAGTCGCAGTCCAGATGACAGGTCTGCCCGTCCTTCATGTAGGTCACAGAAGGCTTGTCAGAGGTCACATCATGAAGGGTCACGTCAGTGGCTTCGTTGATGATGTTGCCGCCAGCACGTTCGCGGGCGTCATACAGGTCTTCGGTGATGTCGGTCTGGCCGTAGACCATCATCTCCTTGCCGGTCCATTTGTGCGTATCAATGAAATGACTTTCAAAGCCCTGCCGCGTAATCCATGAGCCTCTTTTGCTCTTACCATTCTTATCCATACGCTCCGCAAGGCCATAATCGCGGAGCAGTTGGACAGTGCCGGTCTCTAAAAGACCAGCACGAATGCGAGAGAGAACATAGTCTTTACTGCGCTGTTCCAGGACAACGCTGTCCACGCCGTTTTCGCTCAGGATGTGAGAGAGTAATAAACCAGCAGGACCGCCGCCGATAATCGCAACCTGAGTACGATCTCTATGGTGGGTCATGAAAAATTCCTTAGGTTCAAAACATCTGGCAGATCGCGGCAATGGGGTATGCGCTAAGTCAGAAGTAAAATGGATTGCGAATACACGTTTGAATAGTGTTCAGTGTTGCTGTTTATGATTGATATGTAAAATTGATTTATAGGCAGAAATTATAGCAAAATTGCTATCAGAGCGCTTTGATCCATTCGGTTGTCTCAGCAATCAATGCGGCCAAGACAACCTGTCGTTTTGCATTTAGGAAAGCACTCTGGGCAGCCAAAGGGTTAGCGCTGGGAAGCTCACCAGAATTGCGACACGCACCAGCTCCGCGCCAAAGAACGGCGCAACACCTTTGAAGGTCTGGATCATCGGTGTGTCTTTTGCCAAAGCTGAAATCACGAAGACATTCATGCCCACTGGCGGTGTAATCAGCCCAAGCTCGACGACGATCAGCGCCAGAATTCCGAACCAGATTTTCAGGTCCTCGGTGCTCATTCCGTACCCAGCGCCGTCAGCGCCCTGATACATGCCGCCGTTCAGCTCCATAAGCACAGGCCAGAAGAACGGGATGACCAGCAACATCATGGACATGCTGTCCATCAGACAACCAAGCGCAATGAGTGCCAACAGGATCAGCAGCATCACGGTCATGGGTTCCAAACCGGAGCCTGCAATCCACGCTGCCGTCTCCTGCGGCAAGCCAATGCGGGACATGAAGATCTTGAGCAGTTCCGCACCCAGCAGGATCAGATAGATCATGCCAGAAGTCGCTGCTGTCTCCTTCAGCGCCTCGATCATATCGCTGAGGGACAGATTGCGCTGGAGCAGTCCAAACATCATGACGAGAAACACACCCACAGCAGCTGCTGGTGTTGGATTGTAGAAGCCGAAATAGATGCCGCCGATGACAAGTCCGAAAACGGTCAGTACAGGCAGCACGCCGAGGGAGGCTGCGAGGAACTCTTCTCGGGTTCCGGCACCACCTGCAGGGCCAGATGAGGGACTGACGAAAACGTAGAGCGCGATCACCGCGAGGAACAAAAGAACGGCCAAAATACCCGGAATAAACGCAGCAACGAACATAGTAACGATGTTCGCCTCCACGATCACCGCATAGATGATCAAAACAACGCTTGGCGGGATGAGAATTCCCAGAACTCCGCCAGCTGCGAGCGTGCCGGTGGCTAAAGCACCTGAATAATTATAACGCTTCAGCTCTGGCAGAGCGACTTTGCCCATGGTTGAGGCGGTCGCGAGTGATGATCCGCAAACAGCGCCAAACCCGGCACAGGAGGCAATTGCTGCCATAGCCGTGCCGCCCTTCATCCAGCCAAGCCATGCATTGGCCGCTCTGAACAGGGACTGGCTCAAGCCGGTTTTTGAGGCGAGCGCACCCATCAGAATAAACAGCGGAATGACGGAGAGATCGTAAATGGCGAACTGGCCATATGCCAATGTTTTCAACTGACTAAGTAGCAGCATTGGGCCGTTGACGAGCGCAATCCCAACGCCGCCAACAAGAATCATCGCGTAGGCAATCGGGATACGAATGACAATGAGGAACACCAAAATGGCGAGGGCTCCAAAGCCCATGAAAAGACTTTCCGCCATCAGGTTCTCCGAGTCAGATCTCTGGTGTTTTCACTCAGCGTAATAATCGCCCCAATGCTCAGAAGAAAAAGCGAAATCAAAACAGGGACATACGCATACCAAACGGGAATCTGCAAAATTGCAGTGGTGTAATCGTACTCTCTTTGATCAGACATACCATGGTACATCCGCCACAACAGCAGCAACCCAAACCCAAACGCAATCAGCGATGCGATTAACGCCAGAAACGCTTTCAAACGAGGTCCAGCCTTACTGGTGAAAATGTCCGCTGTGACATTGGCATCGGTGATCTGACAGAAGGGCAGGAAGGAAAAGACTGCGATAGCAACGCCGATCTCAGTGAGCTCGAAATCCCCGGGAAAGGGAGCTGCCCATATGTTGCCAAGGGTGGAGTAGATGTTTATCGCGACCACCGCCAGCAGAACCACACCGCCGGTAAGTGCCCATGCTACAATAAGTTTTTCGAATGCACCGGCAATGCCGGTGCG
Source organism: Pseudovibrio sp. POLY-S9 (assembly GCF_001431305.1). Taxonomy (NCBI): domain Bacteria; kingdom Pseudomonadati; phylum Pseudomonadota; class Alphaproteobacteria; order Hyphomicrobiales; family Stappiaceae; genus Pseudovibrio; species Pseudovibrio sp. POLY-S9. The sequence continues at coordinate 21,884 of NZ_LCWX01000060.1, read as the reverse complement.
TCCGAGTTTTTGAAAGGCGCCCATAGCTACTCGCTGTGCTTGGAAATCAATGCCTGTGCTTTTGCAACAATCGCGTTGCCATCAATGCCTTTTTTGGCGACTTCTGAGGTCCATTTATCAACGACCGGAGCCAGAGCTTCTCTAAAGACAGCTGTTTCTTCTTCAGAAAGAGTGATGTGTTTGTTGCCTGACTTTACAGCGAGGCCGATGCCAAAGTCATCTGTCGCACGCCAAACTTCACCAACCTTTGCCCACCATTCAGGACCAGATGCATCACGGAAAGCCTTCTGAATGTCTTCAGGTAACCCTTCCCAGCGATCTTTGTTCATGGAAACCTGGAAGACAGAAGTACCAAACCGTGCTTTGCCAGCACCTTCGATCTGATACTCGGTCTGTTCCTGAATTTTCAGCGGTGGAATGATTTCCCAAGGAATAAACGCCGCATCAATCACGCCTTTTTGCAAAGCTGTCGGCAGCTCAGGGACCGGCATTGCTGCAGGAGAGGCGCCAAGC
>NZ_LCWX01000060.1:18352-21229 GCF_001431305.1 Pseudovibrio sp. POLY-S9 | reverse complement strand
CATCCCTGCCATATCAGCCGGACTGCGGACTTCCTTGTCGCGTGTGTGAAGGCCTGCACCTGCATGTACGTGCAGGAACATGACTTCCAAGCCCTTGTATTCAACTTCAAGATCGCTCTTGAACATGTCGTAAAGTGCAAGGTTTGCCGCGCGTGGATCATCCAGGAACACGAACGGAAGTTCCATCACTTCGGTGCGCGGAAACAGGCCCGGTGTGTAACCGTTCAGGGTCCAGACAAGATCAACAACGCCGTCACGAACCTGGTTGACCAGCTCTGGCGGGCGACCGCCAAGTGACATGGACGGGTAAATCTCGATTTTGACCTGGCCGCCGGAATTTTCTTCAACGGCCTTTGCCCATGGTTCCAGCATTTTGGTCTGCGCTGGCGCTTTGGGGCTTAGAAAGTGGTGGAGTTTAAATGTGTATTCTGCTGCACCTGCCATGGAAACACTAGCAAGCAAAAGAGCTGTAGAAGCGCAGAAGCCTTTGAAATTACCAAACATAAGTATGTGACCCTCCTGAAGAATGGTCGAAACCAGACAAGCCTTCCTGATCCTGCTACTTGGGGCAGTCTCATCTCCCTAAGGCCGTCAAATTCTTAATCACGATCCGGATGATCCGCCAAGGGAATTCTTAGGAATCACCACTGTGAAATCGGAGAATTACATATACTTTTCAAAATGAATAATGAAAAATACCGCGCTTCTCATGCCGTATTGGGTATCAATATGCACCCTGAATTTGCTCTGACTTAGTGAGCTGGAGCGCGAACTTCCTCCTGCTCGCTCAACCCCATAAGGATCTCGGCAAAGCATTGGGCCGCCGTATCCAGCGTTTCGCCAGCGCGCATGTTGAGACCGACAGAGCCGACCGTCGCACGGGTATCAATCGGCAACTCCACGAACTGGCCGCTTTCAATCTCACGTGCAATCACACCGCGCGAAATGATCCAGATCGCGTTGTATTCCTGTGTGAAGGCTCTGCCGAATGAGTCCGAGACGGTTTCGATTGCCTGCTCTGGTTCAGGAATGCCGTGTTCAATGAAAAGCCGATCGACGAACGGGCGAATAATTGAGGCTACAGAAGGGATTAGTACCGGGTAAACATCCAGCTCATTCACGCTGATCTGCGGTTTTCCTGCGAGGGGATGGTTTTTGTCGACGGCAAAAACGACACGTTCGCGATAATGCGGTTCGAACACCAATCCCTGCATGTTCTCCGGTGCTGGCAGGCGGCCCATAACAAGATCCAGCTCACCATTTCTCAGTTGATCCAGCAGGACGTGGTTCTCTCCGGTTACGATATGAAGCCTGTTTCGCAACCCTGTATCAAGGAAAGCCTTAACGGCTTGCGGAATGAGCGATGCAGCCACTGTTGGCAGAGCGCCAATGCGGACCATCGGGCCGTCGCTATAGTTGAGCTGAGATAATGCATTGATGCCGTTACGGGCAGCGGCCAGACTGGTGCCTGCATGACGCAGGAACACCTCACCGTAATGGGTGATGCGGATTCCGCGCCCATCTTTTTCAATCAGAGGCTGCCCGCATATTTCTTCCAGTTCGCGAATAGTACGGGTGACGGCTGGCTGGGTGAGATGAAGCACCTCCGCAGCGCGGCTCACGCTGTTTTGGCGAGACACTTCTACAAATGCTTCTAAATGCCTGAGCTTTAATCTGCGTAGGTTATTCATAACAATCTCAATATGATTAGTCTGGATAATATCATTATTCATTTTGAAACAGACATGCAATTGATCCGTTTAGGGGGATGCGCATGCACTTCATAGAATTAAACTCTACAACGCTTCACTTCAGTAAGACCAATTCAGAGTCAGCAGCACCAGCGCTTGTTCTGATTAATTCATTGGGAACGGACTTTCGCATTTGGGATGAATTTCTGGTTCATCTCGGGCATCAAGGCGAAGTTCTGACCTATGATAAACGTGGGCATGGTCTTTCTAGTGTTGGCGATGAGCGGTATTCGATTGATTTGCATATGCGTGACCTTGCTGCGCTCATGGACAGCCAGTCCATCAAGAATGCAGTGATTTGCGGTGTATCTGTAGGGGGCATGATCGCAATGGCGCTGCAGGCCGCCCGGCCTGATCTGGTGAGCGGGCTGATCCTGTGTGACACCGCTCCGCGCATCGGTGACGCACAGACGTGGCAAGAGCGTATCAACGCAATTGAGGCCAACGGGATGGAGGGGATCGCTGATACAGTGATGTCTCGTTGGTTCTCATCGGGCTTTCAGGCAAAATGGCCAGAAGCAGTTGCAGGATATCGGAATCTTCTGTGCCGAACACCTTTGGACGGATACATCGGCACATGTGCAGCCATTCGGGACGCTGATCTGACCTGTCAGGCCGCACAGATTGACGTGCCTGTTCTCTGCGTTGCTGGTGAGGACGACCAGTCTACACCGCCAGAACTGGTTGAGGAGATGGCATGCCTCATTCCGAATGCTAAATATGAGCGGGTGGGAAACTGCGGACATCTGCCAAGTCTGGAGCAACCTGAGTATCTGGCGCATCTTGTTCGGCAGGCGATTTCTCGTTGGCCAAACAGGGTTGACCAGCGTGAACTGCGGCAAAGCGAAATTTACAAACAAGGCATGCAGACACGGCGCAGAGTGTTGGGAGACACTCACGTGAATGCTGCTGAAGTTCAAAAGAGCAGTTTTGACGCGCCTTTTCAGGAGCTTATCACTGAAGCGGCTTGGGGGCATGTGTGGTCCCGGCACAACTGGACATTGCGAGAACGGTCCATTGTAACTATTGCGCTTCTCGCAGCGTTAGGGCACCTAGATGAGGTGGCCATGCATGTGCGGGCTGCAAGAAACACCGGGGCAACACGGGAAGATATAAGCGAAGCTCT
>NZ_LCWX01000060.1:12155-18233 GCF_001431305.1 Pseudovibrio sp. POLY-S9 | reverse complement strand
GGGTGCCCCAGCCGCAAACAGCGCCATCAAAGTCGTCAAAAATGTTTTCGCGCAGCTTGATGCGTCAGGGGAGTGAGATGAGCAAGCCAACGACCAATGCTGGTCCGTTCTTTCCACGAGACCGGAACTGGCATCCTCCGGCATTGTCGCCCAACTACAAAACGAGCGTGTTGCGGTCTCCGCAAAAGGCGCTTCTGTCTCTCGGAAATACAATCAGCGAAACCACCGGACCAGTCTTCGGCCACAACATGCTGGGTGAGCTGGATCACGATTTGGTGCAGAATTATGCCAAACCGGGTGAAAGTGCGCAGGGAGAGCGCATCATCGTCCATGGCCATGTTCTGGATGAAGAAGCCAGACCAGTTCCGAATGCGCTGGTAGAAGTTTGGCAGGCCAACGCTGGTGGCCGCTACCGTCATAAAAAAGATGGCTACCTTGCGCCGCTTGACCCGAATTTCGGCGGATGTGGTCGCGTCATCACGGATGAGAATGGATACTATGCTTTTCGTACCGTTCGCCCCGGCCCGTATCCGTGGCCAAACGGGGTGAATGACTGGCGCCCGTCCCACATCCATTTTTCGCTTTTTGGTTCCGGTTTCGCGCAGCGCCTGATCACGCAGATGTATTTTGAGGGCGATCCTCATATTCCGCTGTGTCCGATTGTGAGGACGATCAATGATCCGGCTGCGATTGAGATGCTGGTTGCCAAGCTGGACATGAACCATTGTGTACCAATGGACGCCCGTGCTTATCGTTTTGATATCGTCCTGCGTGGCCGTCGCTCGACCATGTTTGAAAACCGTATGGAGGGCAATTGATTTGACAAAGCTGGAGTATCTGAAAGAAAGCCCAAGCCAGACGGCTGGTCCGTACGTTCATATCGGCTGCACCCCGAATTTCATCGGGAACACAGGGATCTTCAAAGAAGACCTTGGCGCGCGCATGGTGAATGAGCAAACCAAAGGCCAGCGCATTACCATTAAAGGTCGTGTGTTTGATGGAACCGGAACGCCTTTGAAAGATGCCATGCTGGAAATCTGGCAGGCAGACAGTGAAGGTCTGTTCAACAGCCCGTCAGAAACGCGTGGTGAAGCTGACCCCAACTTTCCTGGATGGGGGCGCCAGCCGGTCAATCTGGAAAGTGGTGAGTTCTGCTTTGAAACTGTGAAGCCGGGTTCTGTTCCATTTCCCGATGGCAGGCCGCAAGCGCCACATATCAACTTCTGGATCGTCGCGCGCGGAATAAACATTGGTCTCAATACACGCATGTACTTCCCGGAAGAGGACGAAGTCAACGCAGTTGATCCCGTGTTGGGCCGTATTGAACATCGCGTGCGCATATCAACGCTGATCGCGAAGCAATCCGGCGACACCTACACCTTTGACATTTACATTCAGGGTGAAAACGAAACCGTCTTCTTTGATATCTGATTGATAAATATGGCTGAATTTTTGTCTTTAAAAGATGCGGTCACGAAATACCTCAAAAGCGGCGACACTGCCGCTTTTGAAGGTTTTACGCATCTCATTCCCCACGCCGCTGCCCACGAAGTTATTCGGCAGGGCATTGATGAACTCACTGTCATTCGCATGACGCCTGATCTTATTTATGATCAGCTCATCGGCATGGGGCTGGTCAGGAAATTGATCTTCTCCTACGCGGGCAATCCGGGTGTTGGGTTGTTGCGACGCGTTCGTGATTCAATCGAAAACGGCTGGCCGCGACCCATTGAGATTGAAGAGCATTCCCATGCCGCTCTTGCCAATGCATATGAAGCTGGGGCTGCTGGCCTGCCATGCGCCGTGTTTCGTGGTTATATGGGTACAGAACTTCAGCGCGTAAATCCGAATATCAAAAAAATAAATTGCCCTTTCACGGGTGAGGAATTGGCTGCTGTTCCCTCCATTCGTCCTGATGTTGCTTTCATCCATGCTCTTAAAGCTGACCGCAAAGGCAACGTGTTGATTGAAGGAATCGTGGGTGTCCAAAAGGAAGCCGTGCTGGCTGCAACGTACTCCATTGTGACGGTTGAGGAAGTGGTTGATGAGCTGGATACGCATATGAACGCGTGCATCCTGCCACACTGGACCGTCTCCGCTATTTGCGAAGTGCGCGGCGGGGCGCATCCGTCTTATGCGCAAGGGTATTACGGCAGAGACAACAAGACGTATATCGACTGGGATCCGATCGCAGCAGATCGTGAGAGGTTTCAGGCATGGATGGAAGAACATGTGCTGAAGCAGGGACCAGAGGTGTTTGCTGATCGCATTAAAGGGCTGGAGGTAACTCCATGACAGCACAAGACTTTACCCCGGACGAGATGATGGCCATCGCGGCATCCCGCGCCTTGGGCAACACGGATGTGTGCTTTGTGGGCATCGGCCCGCCATCTGCTGCCTGTAACATCGCCCGTCTAACTCACGCACCAGATATTACGCTGATTTATGAGAGTGGAACGATTGGCACTGCGCCAGATATTTTGCCGCTTTCCATTGGAGATGGTGAGCTTTGTGACACAGCGCTGACGACGGTTTCAGTAACCGAGATGTTCCGCTACTGGTTGCAAGGTGGCAAGATCACAGTCGGTTTTCTGGGGGCAGCGCAGATTGATCGTTTCGCCAACATCAACACCACCGTGGTGGGAGACTACGACAATCCGAAGGTAAGATTGCCTGGTGGCGGCGGAGCGCCTGAGATCTCCTCCTCCTCTCAGGAAACTTACATCACCATGAAGCAAAGCAAGCGTGGTTTTGTTGAGAAACTGGACTTTTTCACCTCCTTTGGGCACGGCGAAGGAGGTGACCACCGCGCTCGTATGGGCATCACCACAAAAGGTCCAACCCTGCTGATTACCGACCTTGCCATCTGGAAACCTGATCCTGTAACCAAAGAGCTGACAGTGGTCTCGCTTCATCCGGGTACGACCAAAGAACGGGTGCAACAAACAGTGTCTTGGGCTGTACGGTTCTCGGATGATTTGCAGGAGACCCCTGTGCCGACTGAGGAGGAACTGTCTGTTCTGCGCGCATTAAAAGCGCGAACGGCGGCGGCGCATGCGGGTAACAGAGTGGAGACGGCCTGATGTCTGAGGCATATATTTGCGATTATATTAGAACACCGATTGGTCGTTATGGGGGCGTGCTGTCTTCTGTTCGGGCGGACGATCTTGGCGCTTTGCCAATTAAAGCATTGATGGAACGAAACCCGTCAGTTGATTGGGAAGCCGTTGACGAAGTGTATTACGGCTGCGCCAACCAGGCTGGTGAGGACAACCGCAACGTGGCTCGCATGGTCGCGCTGCTGGCAGGTCTGCCAGAAGCCGTACCTGGTACGACGCTGAACCGTTTGTGCGGGTCTGGCATGGATGCTGTCATTGCAGCCTCTCGTGCCATCAAGACAGGTGAATGCGATCTTGTGATTGCTGGCGGCGTGGAATCCATGTCCCGTGCGCCATTTGTGATGCCAAAGGCGACCTCACCGTTTTCTCGTGCCAACGAAGTGTTCGACACCACCATTGGCTGGCGGTTTGTGAACCCGAAAATGAAGAAGCAGTTCGGCATCGACAGCATGCCTGAGACTGGCGAAAACGTTGCTGAAGACTTTGGTGTCTCCCGTGCTGATCAGGACGCGTTTGCCGCGAGCTCACAGGCTAAAGCAGCGGCTGCACAAGAAAATGGCCGCCTTGCCAAGGAGATCATCGAGGTCACAATCCCTCAGCGCAAAGGTGATCCGATTATCGTGTCCGCTGATGAGCACCCACGTGCAGGGACAACTGCCGAGAAATTAGCAAAGCTGCCGACACCCTTCCGTGAAAATGGCAGCGTGACTGCGGGCAATGCCTCAGGTGTCAACGATGGCGCTGCTGCGCTGATTGTTGCCTCTGCAGCAGCGGTCAAAAAATATGGTCTGACCCCAATTGCACGCGTGCTTGGCGGAGCGACGGCCGGCGTTGCACCGCGCATTATGGGCATTGGCCCTGCTCCTGCAGCGCAAAAACTATGCGCGCGGTTAAATTTGCAACCTTCTGATTTTGACGTCATTGAGCTCAATGAAGCCTTTGCAAGTCAGGGGATTGCAGTTCTGCGCGAACTGGGGTTGGATGCAGGTGCAGCTCATATCAACCCGAATGGCGGGGCGATTGCATTGGGCCACCCACTGGGCATGTCCGGCGCACGCATCACCGGAACCGCAGCGTTGGAACTGAGCTTGCAAGGCAAAAAACGCGCACTGGCCACTATGTGTATTGGAGTTGGTCAGGGCATCGCGATCGCGCTGGAAAGGGACTAATGTGAGTGTGAGCCTCTTCACCAATCCTATGTGGAGCGGATTGTTTGGAGATGAGGACGTGCAACGCGCCTTTGCTCTGGAAACAACTCTGGATCACTATCTGGCTTATGAAGTGGCTCTCACCAAGGCCTTGTTCGCACATTCTCTCGTTTCAGCCGAAGCAAAGGACGCTGTGCTTGCTGGCTGCAAAGGGTTTGCACCTGATATCACGCGGATCAAGGCAGGCGTTGCAAAAGATGGCCTGCCAATCCCAGCTTTCATCAAGCAACTGCGCATGCGCGTTGGCGAGCCATACGCTGGAGAATGCCACAAAACATCCACCAGTCAGGATGTGATGGACACCGCGCTGGCGTTAGCTCTACGAAAAACCTCTCAGATTCTACAAAAGCGCTTGTCTGCGGTCATCGCTGCACTTGAAACTGTGAAATCGGCGAATAGTGATTATCCGCTGATGGGCAGAACGCGCATGCAAGCCGCGCTGCCAATAACGGCAGGTGACCGCATTTCCACATGGATTGAACCGCTGAAACGGCACTATCAACGGCTAGACGATGTCGCTCCAGAGGTTGCAGTGCTTCAGTTTGGCGGACCTGTAGGAACAAGTCATGCTCAGGGCGAACATGCAGTTGCTATTGCCGCGTATATGGCGGCAGAGCTGGACCTGAGAGTTCCGGAGCATTCATGGCATACGCAGCGGGACAACATGGTGGATTACGCAAACGTCCTTTCCATGATCTCCGGCAGCCTTGGCAAGATTGGTACGGACGTTGCTTTGATGGCACAACAGGGCCTTGAGGAAATTAAACTTTCCGATGGTGGACGCTCCTCAGCCATGGCCCACAAACACAACCCGATCAACGCGGAATTACTGGTAACGCTTGCCCGTTACAACAGCACCCAGGTCTCTGCGATGCATAGCGCCTTGGTGCATGAACAAGAGCGCTCAGGTTCAGCTTGGGCGTTGGAGTGGATGATCCTGCCCGGCATGTGCATTGCAACGGGTGCTGGTCTTCAGAGTGCATTAAAGCTGCTGAAACAAACAGAGTGGATTGGAACCCCCTTAAGTGATTAACTGCGCGCACCTAGTCTGAAAGGGAGAATGAGAATGTCCAGTCGCAATGAAGCCATCCAACGGGCGGAAACATATTTCGACAGCGGCGCATTCCTCACTGATCTGGCCCGATTAATCGCTATTCCGACGGAAAGTCAGGAACCCTACCAAAAACACCAATTGATGCGTTATCTGAAAGAGGAGATGCGACCTCTTCTCGAGCGTCTTGGCTTCAAAACGCACATCTTCGACAATCCGAACCCGATTGGTGGCCCTTTCCTGTTTGGGGAACGCATCGAAGATCCAAGTTTCCCGACAGTTCTGACCTACGGGCACGGAGATGTTGTGCGCGGACAAGCCGGTAACTGGATGGGGGGAAGAGACCCGTTCGTTCTGGAAGAAGACGGCGAGCGCATTTACGGGCGCGGTACCGCTGACAATAAGTGCCAGCATCTCATTAACCTTCAGGCCTTGGGTTGCCTTTTGCAGGAAAAGAAGCAACTTGGCTTCAACTGTAAGGTGATCATTGAGACTTCTGAAGAAACCGGCTCCGCTGGCCTGCAAGAGTTCTTCGATGAACACAAGCAGATGTTGGCAGCGGATGTGCTGATCGCCTCTGACGGGCCGCGCTTGCAATCGGATACACCAACAGTCTTCACCGGTGCGCGTGGTGCGCAAACATTCACACTACAAGTAAACCTGCGTGATGGTGCCAATCACTCAGGCAACTGGGGCGGGC
>NZ_LCWX01000060.1:0-12071 GCF_001431305.1 Pseudovibrio sp. POLY-S9 | reverse complement strand
AACGGGGGCGGGCTGCTTGCAGCCCCCGCCATTATTCTCGCTAACGCTATCTCCTGCATTGCGGACAAGCGCGGTCAAATCCAGATTCCTAGTTGGCGCCCAACCAGCCTGACACCAGACATTAGGGAAGCTCTGAGTGATCTTCCCGTTGGTGATAGTCAAGGCCCGACCATAAACGAGAATTGGGGTGAGGAGGGTCTCACCCCTGCCGAGCGTGTGTTTGGCTGGAACTCCTTTGCTGTGCTCGCAATGAAGAGCGGCGCACCAGAAGCACCAGTAAACGCAATTGATGGTTATGCCTTCGCAGTTTGCCAGCTGCGCTACGTCGTGGGAACTGATGTTCAGGGTCTCATCCCATCCTTGCGTGCGCATCTGGATGCCAATGGATTTAATAATGTCGAGATAAGGCAGGAAGATCGCGGCTTCTTTCATGCAACGCGCCTTTCGCCAGACAATGCTTGGGTGCGCATGGTGATGGCGTCCCTGGAAGAAACCAGTGGCAAGGCACCCCATCTTTTGCCAAACCTTGCTGGTTCCTTGCCTAATGAGTGCTTTGCAGAAACATTGGGCCTGCCAACCGTTTGGGTTCCGCATTCTTATGCTGGGTGCTCGCAGCATGCGCCCAATGAGCATATTCTCAAGCCAGTTGCCCGCGATGCCATGCGGAATATGGTGGCGCTGTTTTGGGATATTTCGGAAAAAGGGGCACCTACTTAGGCTATTCAATGCCGTCGTGAGGCTCATTTTGGGATAAAACCCTCATGATTTAAGGCGCTTAAGAGAAAATGGTGAGCAGGCAGTGGAGAAAACAGATTTCTTTGTAAAAAATGCATTTGCCTGCTGGACAGGAGAAATTTGGCACCCTATAAGACGCTCACCTTCGCAGGACGGGAAACAAACCGACCTAGCAGAATGTGCCCGGATAGCTCAGTTGGTAGAGCAGCGGATTGAAAATCCGCGTGTCGGTGGTTCGAATCCGCCTCCGGGCACCACTTATCTTCCTGAAATTACTAGATAATAAACTGAGCATTTGCTCTGCTTTCTCAAGGTTTGACACTTTTTTCGGCATGGTTTGACACTTTTGCTCTAACTGCTTGCAGAATTCTTCCCCGCGCAAAGTGATTTCCTTCTCAAATCGGGCAGCAATATCCGACATGTTTTTCCGCAAATCAGCTCCCTTAGCATAAAGCCGCGCCATGGCTTCTGTCTCATGTCCCAGCGCGGCGGCAAGATCTCTGTCGTTCAGCCCAATCTCACGCAAAATGGTCGCCACCGTATGCCGCAGACCATAAAGAGTAAGGCCCGGCTCAATCAGGTTCTGTTTCTCAAGATGGATGCGTAGTTTGCGCCATGATGCTCTGAACCCCGAGACAGTCCATGGTTGCCCTCTAGAGTTTGCACACAGCGTTGGCGCTTCGTGATCTGGCGCATCATCAAGAGTTGATTTCAATCAAGTAGCATGTCGTTTTGCCTCATTACTCACTCCAGTCAGCAAGATCTCGGGTCGAAACACTTCCTTACTCAAATCAACTGATCTGTGCTTAGGCCTTCATCGCACGCTCACCACTCACGCAATATCTTAGACAGCGCGGCGCGTAGTTTTTGCTCCTCCCGCCCTGAATCCTATCGAGATGACATCGTCAAGCATCCGAAAGGCGGCTGCAAGAAGTTATCACGAGCTCTGGCAGGTTGTCGGGTAAGTCTGTGACCTGTTCGAAAAGGATGAGTGTAGCAACGTCTTCAAGGCTGTAGGATATGAAACCAATTAAACGCGATGCACTCCAAAAATCAAAATTGGAAGGTGGGGGCTGAACACCGGTTACGATAGAGCCATACAACATGAGCAATGATTAGAGGCGGAAATCGGTAGCGCTTGTAACAGATCGGAACTGAGGTCATAGTCCTCGCTTACTCATTAAAACTGCGGCCAGAGCTAACTTGATAGTGCCCCGTAAGGCCCCTTCCAGAACGGTATTTGGGGCCATATCAGACCTTCAGGGATCAATTGACCAAAAGGAAAAAAGTTATCGAGAACCTGCAGCCGCGACAGGACATAAAACATACCACTAAACATTCCAAAGCTGTTCAGTTTTGACATACGTACGGCTATTCGCGAAGAAGCATCAGCACCGAAAAGAGTGTGATCGAAGGGAAAGGTATAGCGTGTCTTATCGTCGGTTCTGAGCAGCACCCCATTCATACAGGGTAGACACGAAACCGGTTCATTATCCAGCATCATAAACCAGCGATGTCCTGCAGCATAATAAGGGCTACAGAAGCGTCGTGTTCCCCCGATTTCCTTCATTCTGACATCACAAATCTGACCCGTAAGAGTATAATTGAGATCTACCTCATCATGAAGATTACTTGCCCTTGAGTTTTGCAAAAATCCTGGAAGCAAGTTGGAAAATCGAATGGACTTAACCCTACCAACAACATCACGATCAAATTCGTAGCATAGAATATCCCGGTCATCCGCAACGAGCGTCACGGTTTGAACAGCCCCAGCAGGATTATGCTGAGTATTAAATGCCACTTCTCGACCTTTGGACTCCAGAGCAAACCGGTCACCATGATCTGTGATCAGCAGTTCCTGACCATTCAAGTCAATCCTCAAATAATCATCCACTTGGTTCACATTCAGGTAGAAACCCGCACTTTCGCAGACAAACCCATTTGCTCTTAATGTGTAGCGATCTGTTCCTGAAGCGTCGATGCATTCGCCTTCCTTGTCGGAAAATCTCCTTGAAAAACTGGTTTGAATGCCATGCTGATTATCAATAGTCCCCGATTGGACAATTCCGGTTACATAGTCAGTTTCGGTATTGAATCGAAAAATCGCGTGGTCAGGATCGTCGATAACTTGCCAGCTTTGATCTGAATAGCATTTAAATTTTTGCCCATTCAGTTTTAGGATGTCGCAACCCTCCTCCCTCTCAATCTGAGCAAAAAAGTGATCACTTGTAACAGCACTTAACCGACCAGTATCATCATAGGTGTAGCGAAAAACCCTGTCGTCAATCTGTTCCGTTTCAAGAAGTGTTCCCAAATAATTCTTTTTGAGAACCTGCTGACCATCGGTCAAACTGCAAAGGCGACCAACGCCATCAAACGCAGCATCCAGCGATTGCTGAGGTTGCTCAGTCAAGTTTGCATCCCATTGATGGACACTGGTTTTGATGTTTCCATCAGATTGTTCGGATCTTGCCAAATGAGCTGTTCGGGCAATGTCAAACACATCAGTACCCGTTGAGGAAAAGGTCCATTCCTCGGAACTACCTGCAACTGCAAGATCATTTATAAACCCGGAACGACTGAAACCCACTTCGACGGAGCGATCCTCCAAACAGACCGGGCGACCAAAGACATCCCGACCAATAACTTCGGTTCCAATCTCGACAAAATCAGAGTGATTATCAGCATGGTAAAACTGAAGATGCGATACAGGCACCACATTGGAGGAAAAAGGAGACAACAAAGGCTCGGATACACCCAGAAAAGCCGCATGAAACAAACTGGACATACGGTCCAGAAGATTATGAGGCAGGTCTACATGAATACAAGAAGGATCCCCGGAAAGAGCTGCTCGCCAGCTGGTTCTTTCAACAGGAGCCGAAAGAATATCATGAACATGGGCAAGTAATATCTCTGCTCGTCCCTCTTGAACAGACTGCGGTAATTCAATGAGACCAGCTACCGACAAAGGCCTTTTTCGTACAATCTCAGCCAAAGAACCGAATAAGTCTGATGGAGAATTTGGGGCCAATCGAGGTGTTTGTACAACACCGTCTGTGAAGCTGAAGCTGGTATCTGGCGTTATAAGTTCCGACAGGGCTTTCGTATCTTGAGCATACTTCAGCAACCATTCCAGACCCCGGAAATTCATCGAAAGTAGATTTCCGGCACCGTCATAACCAATTCTCAAAAACTCCTGATCACCATCCCCTATTGACGCGAGCAGGCCCCATTCATCCTCATAAGAGAATTCCAGATTTGTATCTTCACCTGCCTCCACCCGATGCAAGCGGCCATCTTGCCAGTGATAGGTAACGGTTCGCCCATCTGCCAACCTGAAAGAGGAAAGAACGGCCTGGTCACAATCAATGCTGAATTCGGTTATTGCGTCTCCACCACGGCGGATTACCGTCTTGTCAGTGGCCGGATAGGCACATTCCAACGGCGCCATGCCATGCCTGAAGCGCCTGTTCAAAAGCCGGTTATCACTATCTAGCTGCAAGGCTTCAAACGCACCTGAAGGTCTCACCCGGTGGGTAAGCTTCCCGTCTTCATTATACATATAGGCCCACTCTCCGGCATATGCCGAGTGAACCTGTACAAGCCTGCCATCATCATCATATCGATAGGAACCAACATCCTTTAGTTGACCGGTTACCCGATCCCGCTCGCTTATCCGATTGATTTGCAAATCATCACAATGAATATCAAGATGCAGCCCGTCATTGCGGGAAACACTGGTCAAATTTCCGTAAGCTGACCGTTTGAAACGGATTTCATCGCCAGCTTCATTATATAACCTGCGCAGAAAAACTTTTTTACCGTCCGACAAACCAAACTCGTAAAACAATCCCCCTGCTACCCGAAAGGTCGGGCGCATATTCAGGATTTCAAGCTTCCAGTCCTTTACAACAGGATTGGTGGAAATTCCCCCGGACCAAGGTATCTGGAAACGTGCTATCTCACCCGTTGGCAGGTGAAGGCTCAACCATTCCGGGCCCGGCAGAACATACAGGCTCCAGTTATCAATCCATCCCTCGCCAGTCTGTCCGTTGAAAAGTGACATGGACTGCCAGGTCGAGGTCAGAAAGAGGGGAATTTTTCCCGGGTAATAAAGATCAGTTCTGGAAAAGGTCGCTTCACCAGAGACAGGATTGAAAATTGAATCCACAAGCCGGGTGTTTCCTGGCCTCTGCCCCCGATAATCATAAAGATCATAAAGTATGGACATATGTTAGCCCTGAAAGCTGAAGAGACGTTCAAGGAAATGATCCAAGTTTTTCCCGATATAATTCAGATTGCTGTAATCAGCGTCCCCTTCATTTTCATGATTCCAGAAATATATCGCGCCTGCATCATCTCCAGACAAGGACAGCAGGATCAGATTACCGAACGGATCATGCGCAATGGGAAGCATATGGGATGGAACACGCTCGTCCTCGACATACATGGAACAATAATCCAGTAAATCTGACGGATCATCAGTTCCCACTGACAAAAACCAGTCCACCAAAGAGTCGCTATAGGGACCATCATCATCAAGAAACGAGAAGCATTCTGGTACCGGTCTACCGCCATTGTGCTGAGACAAAAACGACCGGTAATCTGCTGGCAGAGCAAATCCTAGTTTCTTTTCCAAAGATGCAAGAGCTGCTTCATCAAGCCCGGTGGAGGCGTCCAATATCACTGCCTTAGCCATTCTTCAGTTGCTCCTTGATTACCGAAACACCACCGGAGTGAGGAAAGGCGTTATGCATGCTGGAATCGACAAGTTGCAATGTACCCGGATTGGCGCCATCATGGTGCCAGGTAAACCCCTTTGGAGTTCTGACATGCCCTGCATGCTCGTTTGCCATACAACAGTCACGTATCCGACTGGGTTTAGCTGTCTTTGATACAGTCATATTTTTCTCTTTTAATCTCGCTTTGACAGATCCAATCCGACCTGTTTCTTGCATGCATGTTCGTGTCTGCACCCTTAAAATCAATTTGTGAAGGCGTGAAGACCTATTAAACTTCAACTACGTTCGGGCAAACTCAGAGACCACAGGCATTTGCCATGAGCTTCACACACATATCCGAGGCCTGCGGACGCAATACAGAATCCAGCTTTGCCGGGTTTCCTGATTGGGCCAGAGCATGCAATCCCGCCACTAACGGATTATCGGGAATATTCGGTATGGTCGCAGACAATGGCTCCCCCAGTGATATCTCGGACGACACGGCATCGGAAAAATTTTGCGAAACACGGGAGACAGCCTGAGAGGTAACTTCCGGAACCTTCCCTTTCAGAGCACCAATCAGGGCGCCGCTGTGTAATGCCTTGGTTTTGAGCGTATCAAGAGCTTTATTCGTCAGGCCATCCAGCCCAACTTTGGGAAGATGCGAGGCAACATGGTGGGACAGGATGTCTTGAATTCCACTTTCAAGAATTGAAGCGAGCTGATCCTGCACAAATGAACCAAGCTCAGGGACGGGCATCGACAGAGCCTCCTTGAAGGCGAGCAATTCGACCGACGCAGGATCTTCCAGCCTGCTCAAACCCGGATCCAGCAAGGGCGATGCATTATCCTTTGCGCCTTTCATGCAGCTCTTCAGAGGACCACCCATTCCCACATCACCAATGAAGGTATCACCGGAGCCGGCTGAAACAGAGCCGCCACAGCCGATACTATCCCCCACACGACCTGCTTTTTTGCCGTTGATGAATACGGTAGCAGACCCGGCAGACAGGGAACGTGGATGAGGAGGGCATTGGGGACAGCCATGCGGCGCAAATGCATCACCCAGCCTCACGGCCTTTCTGCCGTTGATGAAGGTATCGCCGGAACCGCTAATAGCCGGTGTCGGAGGAAAACAGCCATGGCCTGCCCCAATATCTCCCAATCGTGCTGCTTTTGGCATTTCGCCTCTCCTTCAAAATCAAAAAATCAAAATCCGATGAAGCCCGCAACGAGCCCTGAAAAAAAACAACAGTGGTGACCGACGCAAACCCGTACTCTGGATGCGGAGCAAGACGCGCGAAAAACTCAATACAAAAAGATCCATTACCCTTCTCAAAAAAGCACGTCAGAGGGCCAGATCCTGTTCCGTTTTCCTTGCAATAACGCAGATACTGCTTCAGGCTTTCATGATCCTGAAAACTGAACTCGAACGCCTTTCCATGATAGGAAATTCCCGTATCCAGTGCTCGTTTAAATCTGGATATCCATATTTTATAGTCTGCACGTCGCCTCTGAACTAGACAATCATCTAAGCACTGCAAACTCGACTGCCAATCAAGTTTCAGTCAAACTCACTCTGGTCCTTCGTCAACAAGCTGCGAGAAAAAACTGTCGAAACTATCTGCAAGAAATAAGCAATGTTCCAGGAATGCTTCTGTTGTTTCCAGTTCTTCTTCTGTCTCATCATCAAAACCAAAAACACGGCCTGTTTTCAGGTCCATCAATATATGTTCATGCTGCGCACCATTTGCAATTTTGATATAATAATCAGGCGCATAATAGTTGTCTCGAATATCATCAGTTTCAATCATCACATCGGAAAAGGAAAAATTCCTTCGAAAAAGATCATTGATGCATTTTTCAGGATCACTAGAAATATGCTGAAATTTTGAAACACAGGCCACCGTTTCATCATCCCTGTTATAAAAACCGGGTCTAACTCCAGCCAGATATCCACCATTATACTTTCTCAAAAAAGCAAGATAATCATCAGGAACCGGATATTTTGCCCACGCTTTAAAGGCTTCAATTTCCCGTTCATCAGCAGGCTGTGCGATCGGATCGATATGAGGCATTATTTTTAATTCTCAAACCTCGCGGCAGTATCTTCAGGGACGCAACCAGTTATGGCTTCTCTATTATCGAGAAAATCTTCTACAGGTCCTGTATTCCCAAACCACACACCCAACAACATGACGATCCGCTTTATGAACCAGAACTAAATTTCTCTTTGATTTCATCAGGAAGATATCCCATTCTAACTTCCCAACTATGAATAGCGTCTTCATCTGCATAAAGGCCGTCGATAAACTCGCTAAATGTGTCGGCAAGATGCAAAGCTCCATTTTCCAGCCGGATCTGATCCCCTTCCAGATAAACACCACTATCCACGAAGGCAAAAACCTTACCTCTGTGCGGTCCTTTGATTGCAAGAGTGAAACTTAGATGGCCTGCCGCTCCTTCTGCAAACATGATCATATTTTCTCCCATCACTTCTTCATCGACAGCATCTTCTGTTTTATACTGAATTGACAATATAGCATCTTCAGGGGATAACCTATAAAATTCCTCAATAACCAAGTGTTCCATACCAATTTTACCTGAAAATTGGTTTGGAACTGGGTTCCCCCCGATACCATTATCTTGAAGGAACAGAAGAAAATCTTCAGGAAGACTAACGCCAAATCGTTTATTTACCCATTCTTCAAATATTTCTGAATTTTTATTCTCTGGGCTCCAAGTAAAAAATACTCTCTGCATAATACCCTCCTGCGTTATCCTATTTTCCCGAATGCCCGCCAGCATGCTTAAACAAATTATGCACATTATGATCAACCAGCAACATCGAACTACCATCCTCGTGGTGATGCCATAAATATACTTTCGCACCATCCGCATCTCTTTTCTGAGGGCTATCTTTTAGTGCAGTTTTTCCGTCTGGCTCAACAACATCAGCGTCTTTAGCCAAATCCGGATTTTCTCTTATAAGTTTTTCATTTGCTTTCTCATAATCTTTGACCCTGTCACCAGTAAAAGAGTCAATTTTTGTTTTATGTTTGGTGAAGTCATCAAAAATCGGCTTGCCATTTACATAAGGAATCTCGACATCCATATTTCCTTTGGTGGAAGTATCTATATTCTTACCATAGATCACAGCTCCTGTATCAGGATCATATTTTAGCCAACCACCTTTTTTCTCCCATTTTTTGAAGATAGGCGCGTTGGGGCCTGCATTGTGACGACCGAGCTTTTCCTCAAGATCCTTCGCGCTTATGGGCTTTGCATTTGGATGATCATCCAGCACACTTTTTTTAGGAGGCTCTGCTTTTTTTGCCGCGTCAGCTGAACTGTCAATAACATCGGGAGCTTTGCCATTCTTTTTGATATTGGTCATCCCGTTCAGCCCGGCGGCTTCTCCGCCTGCTTTTCGACCAGCGATCAATCCGGCCTGACCAGCATTTCGAGCTGCTGATGAAGGAGCTTTTGCCATATCTCTCTCCTTTTAGCTCGGCGCACTGGCTTGGAGTGCGGAGGCCGTTCCACCAGCCGCCGCACCACTAGCCGCAGTATTTTTAAATATCTTCACCGCATCTTTGGTCAGAGCCCGGATCGTGTCCTCATCACGCAGATTGCCAACTGCAAATTTGATGATCTTGTGAACAAATTCCTGAAACACATCATCAAGCTTTCCGAGTGCTTTTTCGACCATGCCAACTGCCTTGGATGCGAATTCTACAATCTTGCTAACGGCCAGTTCCGCTGCCTTGATCAACCCAGAGGTGTCACGCAATCCCCACAAGGTCCAGCTTGCCCGTGCTTCTGCCAGCGCCTTGCTGGCTTGTTTCTGCATGGTAGCCAGAAACTTTTTGAAGAGGCCCATAGCCTCCTTGATCAGTTTCTGAAAATCGGCTGCCAGATCCTGAAGCCATTTGACGGCATTGCCGGAAGAGAAGAAGCGCGCCACAGCCATGACGGAATTGACCATTTCTGGTGATGCGGCCTTCTTGAAGGATTTCAGGAAATCGCCTGTCGCCTTCAAAAACGGTTTGCAGGCATTGAAAATGGTTTTGAAAACCCCCTTGACGACCGATCCAACAGTAGGGACCAGCCCGATGGTGCAAATACCTAGCGATAGCCACAGCAACCAGCCCTCTTCCTCCCGCACCTTGCTATCACAAAGCTTGAGCACAATCGCAGAAACATCCCTGAGATCGCCAACCTGATCGATAATAGGAATGGCCGTCAGCGCTGCATCGAAGATAATCTGCCCGGTTGTCGGATTGTCATTCCACTCTCCTTGCAGCGCACCCCATATCCAACCAAACCAACTTTCATCATCAGCATCCAGTTTCCGTAGGGTATTTCTCGCATTTTCCTCAATCCGTTTATATTCATTGACTTTTCGCTGTGTATCATCGTCCAGCCCACCAAACAGACGACCAAGCGCAGTACCGTCAATCTCGTCGCGCATGCGCTCCGCTTCATCCCGCGCAAGACGCGCACGAACAATATCTTGGTTTTTCAGATAATCTGGATTCCGCTTCTGCTGGTTTTCCGGCTTGTATTCAATGGCATCCTCACCGGCCAGCACCATGGCAGCCTCGTTTGGCAGGCCATAGATCGCCACCATGCCATTATCGCCACAGGTGCCGTTGGTCTCTGCGCCCCCCTCCATGATCAAATGAAACGGAGCCCCTGGAGACGGGAAAAAATCCTCATAATGAACAAAAACGGCCAATGCATTCGGACAATGGTCACAAATCCTGTCCGGGTGTTCCTTGACCGTCGAAAAATCAAGATCGGCCAGGTCAATCACATCTCCGGTTGGCTGACCGCCTGCTGTTTCTGCCTGTGTCATTGCACCTGTCCTATGCTGCACCCAGCCTGGACGCATCCTTGCGTCTGGCCACCTGCGTCAACCGTTCGATCTTTGATTGCCCGGACATAAAATCTGGCCCGGAAAGAATGGACTTCGCCTCTGGCAGCGTGCCATTTTCGTGGAAGCCCTCACCAAAAGCAGTCGTCAAGACAATGAACTTCACCTTGTCCCGTTCCATTTCAAATCCAAGCTTTTTGGCGGTCTTCTCCGATCTTGCAACGAGTGCCAGCAAGTCCTTGTCACCTCGGTCAATCAGCTTTTCGCCAAAGCCCTTACGCAGAAAATCCAAAATGCGTTCATGCCGAAGCTCAGTCTGCCTGCCCCGCAATGCTTCGAACTGCCTGGCACCTACCCGGTAGGGCGGAAGGCTGGCAATCCCGGCTTCTTCGGTGTGATTGATGCGATAGGTATAAAAGCGTTTGTCCTTGCTGTTCGGTGCGATATGGAAAGCCCCTAAATCACCACAGAAGGCTTGGGCCATTTCTGGCGTCATTGAGCGCAAAAATGTTTCAAGAAGGCGCGGATCATAAAAACGGAAGAGAACAGTTGTGTTCCCTTTGGGCGGATAGACATTTACCCAGTTCCGCCAATGCTGAACGAGATGAGACGTAGCAACCCTATCAGATGTCTCGAGAAAGAAGCCCCAAGCATCATCACTTTGCGTCAGGCTAACAATATGCTCCCACATCTCGTCTTTGGGTCGGACAAGATGGGGCGCTTCCGTATTGTAATAATCCTCAGCCAGCTCCTCATAGAGACAAAAGCCATCCTCTTTCAGATCAGCCGCATGTCCGGGAACATCCTTGTTCCCGCAGGCATCAACAAGAGCAAACAATCTGCCCTCATCACGAAGAGATGCCAGATCATCCCAGCTGACATGGTCAGGGATATTGGTATAGGACAACGCCATATCACCTGTATCCCCGGTCGGTTGCAACCTCAGCAGCTTTCGGGTCCGTTGGCTCTTCAGGCGGTGGTGGGGCGGCATCCGCCGCCGTCCCCGGACTACCACCCTGGTTGATCTTTACTTTGTTGCCGACAATCGTAACCCCGCCGGAATCAATCTTGACGAAACCACCCGGCCCCTTGATGGTCAGTTCTTCGGTGCCTTCCAGAACAATATTGGGTGCCTTGACCGTGGTCTTGCCCAAAATAGTCGTCGTCGAGCCTCCTTCAACCTTGAGGCTGTCCGATCCCTTGATCATGGTGGAGCGGTTGGCACGAAAACTGTTTACGACAGCCCCGTAAACCGTTGTATGCAGGGCGTTATAGACCTTGAAAAGCAGTTTGCCGCCGAAGATCCAGTTCGTCTCATTATCAATGCGACGATATTCATCTTTTGCTATGTGCTGATAATGGTTGTTCTTGACCAGCAGGTGTCGGTTGTTCTCTACAATCTGATGCCGGTCATGCCGGATATGTTCACGCCGGTCATTCTCGACAACGATGTCCTGATCTTTTTGGGCATGGACATATACTTGCTCCATCCCGGCCTGATCTTCAAACCGCAACTCGTTCGAACCCACACCCTTGTGAGTATCCGACTTGATTGTCATAACCGTTTTAAAGTCCGGCAGTTGGTAGGGAGACTTGTTATTGTTGTGGTACGTCCGCCCCGTGATGATGGGTTGGTCCGGGTCGCCTTCGAGGAAGTCTACGATGACTTCGTGGCCGATGCGGGGGATGGCGATGTGGCCCCAGCTGGCGCCGGCCCAGTTGGAAGAAACGCGGAT
>NZ_LCWX01000059.1:0-8832 GCF_001431305.1 Pseudovibrio sp. POLY-S9 | reverse complement strand
AAAGCCCCTCACCAGAACTCTGCGGTGCTCCGCTGACAATAATCCCATTATTACTAATCGCAACTGCACTGCCAAACTGGCTCCCGGCATTTCCTTCTGTTGCGGTCAGTTTGACCGGATCTGCAAAGCCGCCAGATCCATCAGGAACATAAACATAAATGGCACCGCTTTGATAACCGCTTTCATTATCACCTGTTGAGCCTACAACAACCACACCGCCTTCATTGATGCTGACAGATGTGCCGAACTGACCTGCGTAGTCACCATCTGGGGCCGTTAGCTTGAGTTCAGTAACACCACCGACCCCATCTGGCTGACGCACGACAACAGAGCCACCGGCATACACGTTGCCTTCGCTATCCCTAGGTGCACCAACAACAATTGTGCCAGCCCCATTCACCGCAACACTGGAGCCATATCCGTCTGCTGAAGCACCCTGTGCATCAACAACATGAGCGAGTGAGGAAATAACCTCAGATGAAACAAAAACAGGCGCAGTATTGGATGTGTTTGTTGGAGTTTGGTCAGACATAGCGGCCTCAAAATGACGACAAATAATCAGGCCAAACTATGAGTGCATTAATCATGCAAAACAATTTAAAGTTTAATCAACTATATATACGCAACCTATTTTAGATTTTTCAATCTCCTCATACGTTAATTTCATTCAGCAACGCATCTATTAGATGAAAAATATAGAAGACTAAAAATACAAGAACCCTTAGTTTTGATTAGCATCAAAATCTAATTAAGTTTAGTTTTTTATATCATCATATTTTAGTTGAAAACTTGCACTTAACATCTCTTTCGAACCGCATAACGCTCTTCGAGCAGAGAGGCTAGTTGTACGCCCTAGAGTTGATTATAGATCTGACATCACAACTCAGGAATAACATCGACACGCACAATAAGGCCGGTCCCGATTGTGAAAATCAACAAATTTTCAACGTAAAGAAGCTGTTCGTATAGGACCGCTGAGCAACTTAGAATGCCCCCAATGATATTGCTTAGGCTGTTGCAAGCAAACCTATTATCTGATGTCAAAAGTGAGTTTCTGCTTGGTGCCGTGTTTGAGGCATTTTGTTGAAACTATAATCGTATGCTGGATCTAGATTTTGTAGTTCTTAACCAGCAACATAAAGCGTTCAACTAAAGGATTGAGGCTCTTCGTTCGCCAGAAGATGGTCATTTTCATCTCTGGCAATGGGGGCGTTGTGGGAATTGAGCAAACATCCGGTGTAAGCTCCATAGTACCTGGAACAATCATGCAAGCACCTGTACCAGACGCAGCTAGGCCGATTTGACCACTGACGTTCGTCACTGCTGAGGGATAGATCTGCGGGATAGCTCCTATTTCCTTTAGAGCATCAATCTGAAAGGAATATTGGCGCGGGTGCGCACTTACAGGCAGCAGAATTAATGGAAGGTCAGAGACATCCTGAGCGGTAAGCACCGACTTGTTGGCCATTTTGTGAGACTTTGCCAAGCATAGCTCATAGTGGGCAGACCAAAAAACCAACTGTTCCAGGTTCTTGGGAAGTTCCAGAGGAGTCGGCTGTGACATGAATGCGATATCAATCTTGTTCGATGCCAACGCTTCACACATCTCGACTGCTGTCAACTCAATCAGATGGGTGAAGATGCTCGGATAAGCCACCCTAAAACCTCTAAGCAACTCATCTATCTGTCTGAAATTCTGGTAGCTTGGAATACCAACTCGCAACTCCTGCTGTTGCGCCTTGCTGTGTATATTCTCCAGCTCTTCACTACAGTCGTTGAGCAGAGACTGAAACAGTCGCAAGCATTGCTGTCCCCCAGCTGTAATTTTAAAGCCTGTCGATGATCTGGAAAGCAGGGGCAGTTCGAGATTTTCCTCCAACTGAGAGATCTGTTGGCTAAGTGTTGGCTGGCTTACTCCCAAACTCTCTGCTGCCTTGCGAAAGTTCATAAAATGGCAAAGCTCGCAGAAATAGAGAAGTTGGCGAAAACTGAGGCGCCTCAGCATCGCTGTCCATTTTGGCTGTATCTGGTTCAAGGGCCGAGAGTCCTGCATGATGTACTCAGTCTATCAAGATCTATCAGTGCAGTAGGTCATAGAAAATTTCTATGAGCAATAAATTACTCATATTATTCGTCGTTTCCCAAACAGTTTAGCCTTCTCACTATGAAAACCGACACGGGCATTGCTGTCGGAATAATGGGAGGCATAATTGCTAAATAATACAAGCACAGTACTTGCAGAACGTTCTTACGACATAGCGGATGTAAGCCTGGCACCAGAAGGTACCAAACGCATTCAATGGGCTAAGGCTCATATGCCTATTATGAGCAGTATCATTGAACGCATGGAGCAGCAGAAACCTTTCAAAGACCTGACGATTGGTGTGTGCCTTCATGTTGAAGCGAAAACCGGTGTCTGGATGGAAGCTCTTACCAAAGGTGGTGCAACGGTTGCCCTCACAGGCTCTCCCGGATCAACTCAGAATGAGACTGCAGCGGCCCTGGTGAAAGATTTCGGTGTTCATGTTTTTTCTCAAAGGAATGAAACCTTCGAAGACCACATGGAGTACTGCAAGCAAATCCTGCGCTTTAAACCAGACATCATTGCAGACAACGGGGCGGATTTGCATGAGCTGATTTTCACCGATAACGAGTTTACAGAGCTGCAATCGACTCTGATAGGGGCAACAGAGGAAACGACGACAGGTGCAAACCGCCTGCGCGAGGACTTCAACTCCGACAAGTGGAGCACGCTCATCATCAACGACACCCAATCTAAGCGGATCATCGAAAACCGTTTTGGCGTGGGTTCCTCTGTCGTTGATGGCCTTATGCGGGCCACCAATGTGATGCTGCACGGGAAGAAAATTGTCGTTGTTGGCTATGGCTATTGCGGAGCAGGCACTGCTCAGCGCCTTCGAGGCATGGGCGCGCATGTTACGGTTGTTGAGAGTAATTCTCTGGTCCGTCTGGAAGCTCATATGGAAGGTTTCTACACCGCATCATTGGAAGCAGCGATACCTGATGCGGATATGGTTGTAACCATAACAGGCCGGGACAACGTGCTGCGCAAAGAGCACTTCCAGCTGATGCGCGATAAAACCATTATTGCAAATGCCGGACACTTCCAGCGTGAAATTGATGTGCCAGCTCTGACTGCGCTCAGCTCGTCTCACCAGCAAATCCGGCCACACATCACCGCCTATCAGATCCCAGAGGGTGAGAAAGAGCTGTTCCTCGTCTCACACGCAAATCTGGCTAACTTATCAGCAGGCGATGGCAATCCAATCGAGATTTTGGATCTAGGGCTGGCGCTACAAACCTTAAGCATTGAGCGTATTGCAACAGCTGCTTCAACGTTGAGCAACACCCTGCAACCAGTACCCTACGACATTGAGATGAAGGTGGCTGAACTGGCCTGCAAGTACTGGATTAACCGCTAACGCCAGCCTTTTAGCGCAATAACATCATGAGGAAATTAGGAATTTGAACATACTGCCTATGCTTAGCTTCCTTGGCAATTCTTGGTGTATTTTTCATTCAGTTTCTCAATGGATGGCATTACCTTTCGATTTAGCGGGTTGATTGGTGATAAGATGTTTGAACTGTTTGGCGGTCGAGGTTTTGCCATGATGGGTGTGAATGCCAAATACTTGGACGCTACCTCGTTTATGGCCACTCTTGGCGTTTTGCTTTATGCCAGAGTACAGCTTCCTGAGAAAACTAATCTCAAGAACCAATTGTTGACTGGTATCTGCGCCAACCTACATTATACGCCTCCCTAACAAAGCCTCACAAACAAAGTGTAAGTGTAACATGCCTCAGATCCCTTCGTTAAAAAGCATACAGGCATTTGAAGTGGTTGTTCGGCATTTGAGTTTTAAAGATGCTGCGGAAGAGTTGCATGTTACGCCCACCGCTATCAGTCATCAGATCAAGAACCTTGAAGACCACTTTGGGGTGTCGTTGTTCCACCGCCTGCCACGGTCGCTTCGCTTAACGAAAGAAGGCGAGACTTACGCTCCTTTTATCCGAGAAGCTTTTGAAAGGTTGAATGCTGGGTCCGCAGCTCTTTTGAATGATGACCTTGATGGTACACTGGCAATTACCACCACCAACTCCTTTGCCTCAAACTGGCTGGTACCAAGGCTCAAGCGTTTTTCAGAGCAGAACCCTTTGATTGCTGTGAAAGTTCTGGGTTCCGATGAGTTACTTACCTTTCCAAAAGACAACATCGATCTGGCAATCAGATATGGCAGGTCCGACCATGTTGACTTACACGCTGCCTGGATACTGGATGATTTTGTATCAGCTGTATGTGCTCCAGATTATCTGCCCGCCTCGCCAGAGCTATCAATGCTTCAGACCCAACAGCTGATACAGTATGAGTGGACTGGGTTTTCAGATAAAGACCCGAGCTGGGAAGGTTGGTTCAGAAATCAAGGTTGCGGATTTACTCCGTTAAAACCAATCAATACGTTTTCTGAGGAGCATATGTGCATTTCAGCGGCCAGAGATGGGCATGGGGTCGCTTTGGTTAGTCTAATCGCAGCAGCACGAGATCTGGAAGAAGAACGCTTGGTTGCCCCTTTCGATTACTCGATCAAAAACAAAAGCTATTATATGGTTTGCCCGAAATCCTCGGCCAACAGAGCGAAAGTTCAGGTTTTCCAAGATTGGCTGCTGGATGAAGCCGATATATTTCGTGATTGTGCAATCGGCCAGCATTTCTTTGAAAAGTAATTGATGCCCTGAATCCCATTCAGCCGTCAGCTGAAATCTCTGATGTTGTTCTCTGTTTTATACTCAAGGTAGGACTGAACCTGACCTTCTGATCTCTATGAGAGAGATTAAGAGCCAATGGCAGAGGCAGTCCCATGCGGTCGCAAGATCAAATTCATAAGCTAATCAATCAATACAGTTTCACTCTGGATTCCGGAAACCTGAAAGGGTTCGCTGCCCTGTTTAAAGAGGCAAGCTGGCACTTTGACGGCTCCGATCCAGTTCATGGCAGCAAGGATCTTTATGATCAGGTTCTAACGCGAGTCATCTTGTACGAAGACTGTACGCCCCGCACCCGTCACATGACCACCAACTTGGATATACGAGTTGATGAGGAAGCTGGTAGGGCTGAATGTCAAAGGTATGTCGTCGTCATTCAGCAAGCAGATGACTTTCCACTGCAGGTTATCTACTCAGGTGAGTATTTTGATGAGTTTATTCGCCAGCAAAATGGGGATTGGCGATATAGCAAGCTCACAATACGAAAACCACTTTTTGGTGACTTGAGCCACCATCTTCTATCTCGGTTGAGTTAGGGGAGTGATAGCTATGCAACACACTGATCGTGATGAAATCCTGAAGCTTCTCAATCGCTACAGCTTCACTCTGGACAGTGGTGACCTTGATGGGTTTGCCGAACTTTTCGCTCACGGTGAATGGGGCATGGAAGGCCGCATGCATCAAGGAAAAGAGGCCTTGCTGGCAGGTGTTCGATCTACTGTTCTACTCCAGTCGGATAGGACATCCAAGACCCGTCACATGTTCACCAACATCCAACTTGAGATTAATAACGAGGCCAGTATTGCAACCTGCAAACGCTATGGCCTCGTTGTTCAGCAGACAGCTGACCTTCCCTTAAAGCCAATCTTCTCTGCTGACTATTTCGATACCTTCGCAAAAGAGGAAGATGTCTGGCGCTTTAAGAAATGCGAGCTTAAGCGCGCATTTGTAGGAGATCTTTCACACCAGTTTTCGCAGGAGGTTTCATGACTTCCGATGCAACCTTCACAGTCCAGAAAAGCAAAACTTAAGGTGAGATCCTGATGACAACGCTTTTACAAATCAATGCCAGTATTCGGGGAAGCGAGAGCAATGTTCCAGAATACAACTCAATCTCCCGCAACATCTCAGCATCCTTCATGAAGGAATGGCAGCGGCACAAGCCGAATGGCAAGGTGATCTGCCGCGATGTTGGTATGTATCCACCAGACCACATAACTCAGGAATGGATAGCAGCAGTTTTCGCCGCCCCAGAGAACCGAACAGACACACAAAAAGCGCTGCTTGCTCAGTCGGACAACCTGATTGCTGAACTTGAGCAAGCCGATGTCATTCTCCTGTCAACACCGATGTACAATTACGGTATGCCAGCTTGTCTAAAGGCCTGGTTTGATCAGGTGATGCGCATCAACAAAACTTTCAGCTTTGACCTGGCACGTGGTGATTATCCGATAGAGCCAATTTTATCTGGCAAGAAGTTGGTTGCAATCACGTCATCAGGAGAGTTCGGATTTGGGCCCGGTGGAGTTCGCGAAAGCCGGAACCATCTCATGCCGCATATAAGAACCCTGAAAGGATATCTTGGGGTTGATGAGCTATTTGAAGTCGCAGCTGAGTACCAGGAGTTTAATGACGAACGACATAAGGCCTCCGTGCAAGATGCACATGTAAAAGCTAGAGATTTGGCCACAAAGCTTGCTTCACCGAACTAGAGGTTCATTCTGACCAACAGTAAAAACTAAACCCACCATCTGGTGGGTTTAGAGCTATCAGTTCCAGAAAAGATCGTGTTTGCTCTTCATTGAGACCCCACTTGCTGAATGTGAAAAGTGTCTCTGAGTTCATCACCTTCTTTCAAAGCGCTACCAAGCGTATGTAAGTGACCATAGTTGACGTAAAGCTTGCCTTTCGCAACAACTCCAGTGGTTGGGTAAACATCATCCGTTTTGAATGTCTGACCAATCGTAGCAGAGCTCCAATCGTCATCAGAAAAGAGCTGGAACACCGTGTTGGAGACAACTCCGGAAGCGCGATTGGTGATCGCGACAAGCTCCTCAGGGTCAGTCAAAACGAGACCATCGGTACCAACGAGTGGCTGGGGCATTGCTACTTCAGTAAAGGCTGACGGATCATTTAGAGGCACTTTGAAAAGCAAACCATCACTTTTCTTGGCCACAAGAAGATAGCCGTTCTCATGGTATTGAATACCATTCAGGTTGAACCCTTCACCACGAAATCTCTCATGAGAAAGAAACACGCTGGCTTTGCCGGATGGCGTAACTTTGTAAATAGAAGCAGCCAGGCTATCTGTGATGTAGGTATTACCATCCGCATCGAAAGTAAGGTCATTTGCAAACTTTTTCTCAGCGGGCTGGAGATCTGACAAGTCAATGAACTTTAGAGGGGCGCCTGTCGCCAAATCGTAGATCCCCAAGGCCACCGATGCGAACTTATCTGAGGGAACGCTGCGCGTTGCTACACCATAG
Organism: Pseudovibrio sp. POLY-S9; assembly: GCF_001431305.1. Lineage (NCBI taxonomy): Bacteria > Pseudomonadati > Pseudomonadota > Alphaproteobacteria > Hyphomicrobiales > Stappiaceae > Pseudovibrio > Pseudovibrio sp. POLY-S9. Next base: position 1,564 of record NZ_LCWX01000059.1, on the reverse strand, counting down.
TCAGAGCTGTTGACCAGCAACCGCCCTCTTTCTGCATCAACGCGAATTCCAACAACAGAACGAAGGCGTTCATCATCAACCAGACGTGTTGTTGTTCCGTCCTTGTTAAGTGCGATAACTTCCCCTTTTCTTATTGAGCCAAGCAAAAATCGTTCACTCTTGGCGTCGTATTCAAGCCCTTCAGGGTAAAGAGCTTTGCTTTCTACGGAGAACCCATCACTCCCTTTTGCATCAAACTCCAAGGTAGTCTGTTGGGCTGATGCAGATGAAAACATTAAGAGAGATAGAGTTGATGCTGTCCATAAAGTACGGATACTGTTTCTCATGGAGCGTTACCTCATGTTGTTGCTCGTTTATGCTCATGAGGCTAGAGACGCAGGCTACCGCCCACAAACTCGTTTAATTCATGCCGAAGCTGAAACTATCTTAGTTGGATCAAACGGTTGTGATGACTGCATGTAGTGGAAATGTTGACCATTACTGGACATTCAACCTAAATCCAGTTGCTTACAGCCAGTCCGTGATTTCAACCATAAGTCGATTTTGGTCAGCTTGTTGATGAATGACCTTACCGGTCATACGCCTTGGTACAATATTCAGACTGTTGGGAACTTCTCACTACTTCTGATTGCTATCATGGATGCACGCGCAGCTTTATTGACATCTTGTCTGGAATTGTTATATTCCTTCATCTGCCCAGGCTTCGTCCAAGCGCAGTCAAATCTATATCTTGATTTGCGCAATTGGACCCAAAATGCAGAAACCACTTCCCAATAGTAAAAAAAATATTCGCTAACCTTGTACGCTTCTGCGTCCGGGTTTCTTTGTGCTGTGCGCGTTTCATGCGTCATAGCCAATGCGTTCATGACAAAAGGTCCGCAGCAATGAACCAAGCAGTTCGAAACGATACTAAAGATGTGCCCCGCGCTATAGTTATCACATTAATTTCTTTATTCATTTTCGGGCTTCAAGATATCGCAGTCAAAGCGCCTGTCGCAGATTATCCACCCACACAGCTTGTGATGATCAGGTTCTGAGGTGTTGGCCTGTTTATGGTTATTTGGATTGAGCGTACGTCCGATTTCTCTAGCGTTTTACGTTCACACTTTCCTGGATTGCAGATTTTACGAAGTGTTCTACTTCTTGCCGACATTTGGTTGTTTACCGCCGCATTGAACTACATGCAAACATCTGACCTTCAGGCAATTTTTATGTTATTTCCGATTACTGTGAGCGTGTTAACCGTTCCTCTTCTGGGTGAAAGAATGGACGTCTATCGCTGGCTGGCTGTACTGATAGGTTTTACAGGTGCCCTCATTGTCGTGCGTCTAGGATTTCAACAGATCGACAGCTCGCTATGGCTCGTTGCCGGTGCAGTGTTGAGTTTCTCGCTTTACACTGTACTGACACGTAAAGTTGCGACAAGAGACAGCACAAAAACTTCAATGCTATACTTGTCATGCTGGTGGTGTCAATGCTGGGTCAAATTTCCCCAAAAGTGCTGGACCAAATTTCCCCAGTTTGAGGTTTGGTGACCAGCCTTTTTTTAGGTCTAGTTCTCCTT
>NZ_LCWX01000058.1:3756-5727 GCF_001431305.1 Pseudovibrio sp. POLY-S9 | reverse complement strand
GCTCAGGCTGCTATCAACCGAAGCGACAAGTATTGAGCGGGTTTCGCACCCGCTAGGAAAACGCGCCTTTCCACGGCGCACCAAACAATGTGGGTTTGAGCCCCCAGATAAAGTCATTTAATTCGGGCTCAAAATGGCGATGATTGCAAGCCCAATGGATTATGATTGCAGGTTGGGGCCAGAACAAGTTTTGCTCGCAGGCGTACGCTAAGCGATTTATCTTTTATTGTCAGTAAGGTGCCTAATAATGTCCGTTTACGGATAGGGATCGATCACTTGGACATAAAATAGGTAAACACCCTTTTGAACATTCCAACGTTCTCTGTTTGTCTGTCTTACCGTACGATTTTTGACAGATCTTGTTCTTGCCCCTTATAGTCCGACCAGTTCGTCACTTTGAATTGGGCTTTATCGAACTTGTGACGCCGATCAGCAGTCTGTTTAAATGGCATTAAGTAGATCTTCTGAAAAGGAAATTTCAGAGAAGATACTCCACGTCAGGGAGATACTGCAACAACGCCCCAATATGGTGCCGGGGAAGGAGCCGTCCATGCCATTACTTTCCTAAATGGGCAGTGAAATGGCACGCAAGGGTGACAAAACCGGCAGTCACATATCTAATACAACTCTTTCACACTTAGATTCTCTTATAGAACTCAAGTAAGCGGAACGTCTCTATGAGACGTACTTAAACTCATGTTTGAATAGCGGCTTAGCCGCTATAATGGCTTTTGAAAATGATCATGGAAAGGTCGGTGGGCCACAAGATATTAAATCATTTGATCAGCAGCTTACGAATGCGAACATTCACTTCATCTCAGACCATGCTTTTTCTGCGGAGGAATGAAATCGCGATTCTCTGTCGAATTTCATACGAGAGCGCACAGATTTTTGTTGTGGCTGATTCCTCAGCAACCAACAGTACAAAAGTGTGTTAATTCATTGATCTATAATGAAAAATAACGACTGTCGGTGATTGATTGCCATAAGTATTAATCTGAATTAACCATTAATTTGTTGACTTACTCCCTGCTCTAGCGCTCATATTTGCTCATTCCGATGTTTAGTTCATTATTTTGGAGCATCTTAACAATGAGCGTTTTAGAGCAAGATACCATGGAGCAGGACACCTTGTTGACGCAAGTCGTCAGTGACCGCGATAGTCTGGCTGAGGTTATTGAAGCGACAGCGCTCAGGGCTACAGATCCATTTTCTCACAAAGTTACACGAACCTATCTGCCCCGCGAAGCTGCAGAACTGCTCGGATGCTCGCCAAGTTACGTTAACACCTTGGCGAAAGAGCTTGAACTCGATATTTCGCGAGATTCCAGCAACCGTTATCGCTCCTACTCCCTTTCAAACCTTCGTGCAATTCGCGAAGAGGCGGCTCGAAGGGTGGCTGATACGCCAGAAAAGCGTCAAAGATACTTGCCTCACCGTTCAGCTGATGAAGAACTCGCCATCATGGCATTTGTAAACTTTAAGGGTGGCTCTGCAAAGACAACTACATCGGTACACTTCGCTCAATATGCAGCGCTTCGCGGATACCGTGTGTTGTTTCTAGATCTTGACCCTCAAGGATCTGCATCAACAATCTTTGGCTATCAACCAGTGTTAATTGAGGAAAATCAATCAATTAACGCTGCTTTGAGATATGAAAATCCTCTTTCTATTCGCGGAGTCATCCAGAAAACATACTTTGAAGGTATCGACATTTGTCTCGGTGGTCAGTGGATGACTGAGTGGGAGCAAGATACGCCTCGTGTGATGACCAATGCGCATCATTATAGCGCGGCAATGCAAGAGCGCGTACCGGAGTTGCAGGCGGAGCTAAATACTCCTGGTTTGATAGAAGACCGCATCGACGAAATCGAACAAGAGCTGGCGCAATGGCAGCACATTGAAGATACAGGTTATGCAGCCCTGCACTATTATCAGCGGCTACGCCACGTCCTTGAAGAAGTAAAGGAC
>NZ_LCWX01000058.1:0-3610 GCF_001431305.1 Pseudovibrio sp. POLY-S9 | reverse complement strand
TCAAAAGCCACAATTGGCGCTTCGAACCACTTACTACTTACAATCCAGCCTGAATGGTTGGATATCAAGTCTATGCACCAGTACCTGACTGCGCTCGGGGTTCACTTAGAGACGTTGGAAAATAGCGTTCATTTGGTAGGTGAAAGTGCCAAATACACAGGCCGCACCATGCACTATTTGATTACGCGTTATGAATCCAATGATGCCGCTATGAACTCAATTGTTGAGATGATGCGAGACCGGCTCGACAATGTGCTCGATCATCCGATGCCGAAGTCAGCAGCAGTATCTCAATCGGGTCTTTCAAACTCAACAATCTATGAATCTCAGGGTAAAGACTTCAACCGTGGAACCTTTAACCGTGGTCTTGAAGCAATGAACGCTGCCAATCGCGAGATTGAAGAAATTGTGTTGAAGGGATGGGGACGTATCTGATGTCTAAAGTTTCAAAATTCAAAGATGCCTGGAAGACACCCGCTAAACCAGCAGGGGCAACGTCCAACACCCTGATCAGTCAACGGGTTGTGCCGCCTAACGGCCCTGAAGGATTGCTTAAGCAGGCTGCAACGAGCGCAATCCCTGCTAGAGACAAAGGCGGAAAAAGAGTTGTCAATCTAAAGTCCAGTTTGTGTGAGCCGTCACCGATTGCGGATCGAATGTCTGTCGAGAATGATCCAGACTATGAAGAACTCAAAGATAGTATTCGGCATGATGGGCAGAAGGTTCCGATCCTTGTACGACCGAAGCTGGAGCAGCCGGATCGGTATGAAATTGCCTATGGTCGTAGACGATGGAGAGCTTGCCGAGAACTCGGTATTGGTGTTCTCGCGATCATCGATGAGGATCTCAACGATGAGGCACTAGTTATTGCTCAAGGTAAAGAAAACCATGAGCGTAAGAGCCTTTCCTTTATCGAGACCGCTCTTTTTGTGAAGAGACTGAGCAAGGAGTTTCCTAATCAAACGGTTGCCAAAGCTATTGGGGTGAAGTCTGTCGCTGCGGTATCTCATTATAGGAAGGTTGCCGATGCAATTCCTGAAGATCTCATCACGAAAATTGGACCGGCGCCCAAGATCGGGCGACCGAAATGGATCTCATTGAGTGAGATTTTTGTGCGCTTCAGCTCAAACCAGAGTAAGGGCTTGGCAAGGCTTACTGGTTCAGAGAAATGGAAGACAAGCAGCTCAGAAGAGCGTTTTAACATTGTTTTTTCTTATGCGAAGACTGGTGAAAAGGGTGCTTCTGATAGCAGCACAAACACAGTCCTTGATAAGGATGGAAAGCCGGTACTATTGCTGAAGGAAAGCAAAGCAGGCGTGAAGTTCGCATTTCAGGGGAAGCGTGGCGCTGAGTTCAGCTCATTCTTGGCTGAACAGATCCCAGCGTTATTGGTAAAGTTTGAAGAGCAGGACGACGAACAGTGACCTAGACAAAGTAAAAGGGCTTGCAAAAGCAAGCCCTTGAATAGAATAAAGCGCTGTAAAGCACTCAACTCATATGTAGCAATTTGCAGTTTAGTGCTGAAACATAAACGAATCAACTCTTTTCCTTTGAGTTGGGTAGTTTTTGTGGCGTTTTGATAGCTTTCTCGTTGCTCATATGAGTAGAAATGAGATTAGGAAAATGCTGCAAACAGAAACGATTACGAGATTTCGCAAGCTAAACGCCAATGCTTTGGCAAGCCAAAAACTTGCTAGTTCTCCCCTGCCCTCTCAAATTAGTAAGTCTACACTTTCGCTTGTTGTGAAGCGGGTATGTCCAGTCTTGGGTGTTACCGGCACAGCCTATCATGTGCTTGATATTCTCTTGGGACTAGTCAAAGAGAAGGATTTGGGTGAAGGACAATCACCTGTGGTTGCCATCTCGAATAGAAAACTAGCGGACTATGTTTGCCGTAGTGAGCGATCAGTTATGAGAGCCCTCAAGAAACTGGTTGAAGTTGGCCTGCTTGCATACAAAGACAGTGGGAATGGTCGGCGTTTTGAGAATAGCCTAGGTGAAGCCTATGGGTTGGATCTCTCACCAGCTTGCAAAAGACTTGATGAGCTGCGCAAGCGAGCTGATGATTACAAGACCCATCTTGAGGCAGAGAGGGCTTTAAAACGTAAGAGCAAAGGTTTAGTGCGGGCAATCAATGATGCCTGTGCTGAGCTGTCGAACCAGGGCGAGTTAGCTCAAGCTGAAGAACTTCAGCAACGTGTTGTTGCCATTATGGAATCACCTCAAGCCGCAGCTGATAAAATGACTTTCTTGTCTGAGCTGTATGAAGAGGTGCTAGATAGTGCAGCGAGTGAACTTCAACAATGTGAGAGCATGCCTGAAGATCAGCCTGCAGTGTCAGAGCAAGATCAGAGCGCTTGTGAGATAGAACACGAAGCGACTGGCAATAATGAGATCTCCATTGAAGTTCTTGCGCACGCGCTCACAATGACCACCGAACATTTCATTCGACCAATACGAAGTTGGGATGATCTGAGAGGCGAAGCAAATTCATTACGCCTTGCAATCGGATTGAGTGAGTTGGCTTGGCAGAAAGCTGTTCGTTTGCTTGGGCTCAAGCTCGCTGCCGCTTGTCTAGCTGTTGTAGTTGAGAAGGTGCTGAGGGAACCGGAGCGGTTGACTAGACCTGCAGGGTACTTCAATGGCATGGTTGAAAAAGGCCAGACTGGAGATCTCAATCTTAATAGAACAATCTGGAGCCTTGCGCGGAGGAACTAAGCCCTTTCAAAGGAATAAGGTGTTCGTTGGTTCAAATCTCCAAATAAGAAATTTCTTATCTCATTGTAATGTATACCTTTTTCTGAAGAATTTTACAGCTGTAAAATTTAGAGTGCATTTTACTTCATTATATTGAGTAACTATTTTGCTTGTAGAGGCAGGTTGGCTTGGTGCTGCGCCCGAGCCCGTAAAAACAACCTGTAAGCAGGCACCCAGCCCACCTTCATCCACTCGCTTCGCTCATTCCTTGCAGCTGGTCCCCTTCGGTCTGGATGACCTTGACCGGCGTTATGTTGCATAACCCCTGTTAGTCTCGCCGCTATTTCTTCTTAAACATCTTATCAAGCAGCCCCTTGGCGATCTTGGTTTTGACCTTGTCCGGATAGCCCTTGGGTTTCTTGATTTTGCCTTCCTCAACGAACTTGCAGATCCACTTCATCTGGCTCTCACTGGCGAAGTTATTCGCGTCTATCCAGTTGCTCAGAGCCCTTGCTGAGCTTTTGGCTTCATCAGGAAGAGGCTGTCCCAACCGCTCAGTTATCGTCATTGCCAACTTGAGCTGTGCTGGGCTTGGAGCGGATGGCTCCCCTGCCCGCTCCTTCATTGGTCCCAGATAAGCCCGCAACGTGTCATAGCTTGCCAGATCTGCGCGGGTCAAACGCTTGCCCTCGCGCTCAGCTTTGCTCTTAGCTGCTTTGACCATGGCTGGGCTCGGTTTTCGCTGAATGTCGAGCTTTCCCCCCTGCCCGTCCAGCACGTGAATTGCCGACTTCGCAGAGCTGCAGATCTCCTGAATGATTTCATCAGCACCGGCTCGACCACTCACAATGTCATCAAGTCGCGCTTCCATTGCTGCTGTCGTTGCTGGATCAAGGAGTGAAGGACACCGGTC
>NZ_LCWX01000057.1:0-449 GCF_001431305.1 Pseudovibrio sp. POLY-S9 | reverse complement strand
ATCTGAGGGCCATCCACCAAAGGCTTTTTGAGCAGTTTGGGCCGGTATGGCAGGCGGGCGGGCATGACCTCAAAGCCGGCGCTGTAAGTGGTGGTGCCACTGCCAGCTTCCTCAGCCACGGCCTGCGGCTGGCTGCCCTGATGCGAGACGGTGAGCAAATGATACTTGATGTTGTAGTCGTCGTTTGGGTGGTCCGTGAGCGCAAACTGATGCCCCGCCATCAAGTGAATGGCATTGGTGGCGCCATGGCCAGTGGTTGCTTCTACACGTGCTGCCTCCAGCCGGTGTTTTGTGAACGGCTTGCCGACACCATCGGCCTTGTAGCGCCCCGGATACTCATAGAGTGCATAGTCTCCGGCAGAGCCGTTGTCCTCACCGCGCTGATGGGCGTGTTGCTGGTTGTAAGGCGGGTTCTTAAAGGAATAATCGCGCTGCATGAAGCTGGTGGC
>NZ_LCWX01000056.1:0-3743 GCF_001431305.1 Pseudovibrio sp. POLY-S9 | reverse complement strand
CCGAAATATTCTCCGTTTCAAGGGCAACTATCTATCGTACATTACAGAGAACTCAGAACCCTTAGCGTACGATTTATCACTGAGCCCTAATCGACCCCTTTAATGGTTCCTAAGAATTCTAGCAAAACCCTTGATGCAGGTTTTTGGAGAAGCACAAGCCGGCGGCAGTTTCTTATAAATGGAGTTTTAGCCTGCGCAGCTTCTAAGTTGCTGGGAGGATGCTCTGGCCCCCAAACTGATCTGCGAACGCTTTGGAAGGATTGGCATTCCAATTGGCGGAGGATGCAAGAAACCGCCCGGAAACGCCAATGGGAAGTTACCACGCTTGATATTGCTCCACCTGTTGCTCCTGAAGCATTAGCCATCGTGGAGAGTCGATATCAAATGCTGTTCCCGTCGCAGCTTCGTGCGGTGCTAACCCAGCTATCTGGCTGCGTGACCTTTGGGTGGTACACGCCAAATCATCTTAGCTCTTTTGGCAGGTTGGATATGCCGCAAATGAGTTTTAATCGTGATGCTGTTTGGGATCTGTCACATATCAATAGCTATGCCCTGCCGAATTTTGTCGCCCTGAAAAGCCAGGTAGCATCTGAGAGTATCTCAGAAGCTCCTAACTTTCCTGAGATGTGGGAGAACCAGTTCCCGTTCTATTATTTGAAGAATGGAGACATTGTTACCATTGATGTGTCTGATCCCGACCCACAAAAGCAACCTGTCCGGTACTTTTCGCATGAACTGGAGATGTTGCATGGGTTAGCGCTTGCCCCAGATTTTTTTAGTTTCATAACTGAAATGTCAAAACTTGGTTTTGCTGGTACGGAGTGGGCTTCGTGGTTGCGCTTCGGCGACAACCAGCAAAATGACAGGTATTATCTGAGCTCTGACAGTGAAGGGGCCAAGGCGTGGATCAAATGGCTTGAGCGTGATCCAGAAAATGTTGGCCCGGATGAACCTCCCCAAGCGGTTGTCGAAACAACTCCAGCAGACAGAGCCCTGCTGGAATCTGCGCGCGCCAATTCAGTTTCTGGGGTTAAACGGGCCCTTCGCTTAGGTGCCCATCCTGATTGTGTTCCCGGCAGTGACTGGATATCCGGGAACTTTTTATGGGACCATGAATTCTCAACGGCAATCACGTATGCGGTTCGAAACAGCAACCTTGATATGCTTGAGATTTTGCTGGGGGCAGGGGCTATACTCAACACCCGCCGCTTACCTTTAAATGACGCAGTAAAAGAAAGCTCTCTGGCAACCGTGCGATGGCTTATTGCGAAGGGAGCACGTGTTGATGGATGGAAGCACCAGCGTTATTTCCCCCTGCATGATCTGGTCGTTACACGACGCCAGATAGCTCTGAAAACGCGCTCTGAATATAGGCAGCAAATAAATAAGACCTACGGAACGCTTTGGTCTGATTTGAAAGAAACAGAGCTTAAACGAAAGCTCAACGCGCATATCAGCTATGAAGAATACTTGATTTTTCTTCGCACACTTCTGGCTGCTGGCGCTGATCCCGATGCTCCCTGGGATAATGGCATAACCATGCTGGCATGGGGAGATGAAAAGACGGCTGAAGTTCTGCTTGCATATGGCGCGAATCCGAATGCACGCGATGACTATGGTAAGACACCTCTTCACACAGCAAGGACAGGTAGGAAAGTTCGCATTCTCGCAGGGGCTGGTGCTGATGTTAATTTACTGGCAAGTCGTCCGCTGATCGACCCTCTTACGGACAGGTAAAATCTGGGACCGGTCGCCAATTTAAAATAGGTTACAGAAATTTCGGCGGTTCCGGCTTACAACCCCAACAACGCCGGACAAACAGATCCAGGAAAAACGACAGACGATTAAACGTAAAACTCTTTAAAGCCGCCGCTTGCGCTACCACGCACAAGCCGCATTATATTAATACATAACAGGGTCAAACACTCCGATATTCGAAAGCTAATTTTGTCCAGCTATCTTTGACGACGGACATACAATTTGAAACAGAGAATTTCATGCATATCCTTATTTTGATTGTCGGTGTTTTGAGCGCCGCTTGCCTTTGGTGGTACCGAATTAAACAGATGAGTAAAGCGGGGCGGGAAGTCTCTGAAGCTGTGTCGAAGACAGCCAGACGTCTGCGCGCTGATCAGCAGACACATCGCAGTTCGGTAGCGCCAATGCTGCATATAAGCGACCCTGTCACAGCTGCGTCAACATTGATCCTTTCGATTATATCCGAAGGGAAGGAGGTCCCCCGGAACGTGGAGATAAAGTTGCATCAAGTGCTCTGTGAAATCACCAACCCGGATGAAGCCAGTGCAGCTGTTGCAGAAGGTAAGCGTCTGCAACGCAAGACATCGCGCACCTTGGATGTTGTTCAGGTTCTGGGAGAGATGTTGAGGGATCGGTTGTCTGCTGCCGAGCAGCAGCATCTCATCCAAATGATTTACACCGTATTTGCCGCTTGTCCGAAAAGACCCGCACACACTTCGAATTATATCGTCGCGCTGCGCCAGGTGCTTGGTTTGACCGAGCACGCATCATAGACGGCGCTATCAATTTAACCTGAATTTGGCGGCACTTGTTTTTTGCGGACGGATTTTGGGCGTCGAGCATAGCGGCTTGGCGTTGTTGCATAAACCTGCCTTTGCCGTGTATGCAGGCCGTGTTGCGTAAATACAAGTCAACTTACTGCACGCCCTTACCCGTTGAACTCAGGGCACACTGGTACGCTCGAAGACAGGATGTCCGAGGGCGTGCATTTTGTTGAGGACGGCGACATCGATCTTTGCCTCCGTCTTCTGTTTTTTAAGGCTACGGGCCTGCAGTGTGGCCCCGATGGCTTGTTTGTAGCACCCCATGAGTGTCTCCCCTCGTGAGCGCCGCCCGTATCGCTTCTGCTTCTGCCAGCCCATTCTCCCGTATTTTTCTATGAGGGGTCCGTCCCCGCAAAGGTACTGAATGCGATATAGGATTTCAGTCAAGGCATTGAAGTCTATTGCTGATTTGATTTTTTCTCCCCCATCGGTGGTCTGGTTTTCAGGGGAAGGATGCCGAACGCATGAGACGAGACGGATATTGCACTAAACGGGGTATGTTCAGGATATATGTAAAAAATTCCACCTGCTCGAAATCAAGCCTCCGTCCTTCCAAATCGTTCAGTAAACTCATCGAGACACCTGAATTCTGAACTTTGATTAAGGAGACCAGTTATCTGAACCGAAATCTTCAGGGCTTTGTAAACTAGTGATCGAAGGTGATGAGTTCAAGAAATTCAACGTTTCTTTGAACGTTAGAGCGAGCCTAAGGCACGCTTGGAAAAAATTACACGTATCATGAACACCCCCATTGAAGGATTGTTCCAAATATCCCTTACATTTCAATGACGGGCCAAAAACGGCCCAAAGCTGGGCCTAAAACGGCTCACCGATTTCTCAGGTTTATCAATAATATAGCTGATTTGCTTAGATCTCGGTAACTTTCGGGGCCATTTCTGGCCCAACTTTACGCGGCGGTATTTAATTTACAGCACCGCGCCGTGAGTGATTTTACACATGATTTGAAATTAATTTCTATTGATATTTCAAGGGTTAAATATGTTTCCGTGCATTCTTGGATGCTGCTTTCCCACTCTGGCATGCAAGTTGCAGTTGTGTTGGTACGCTGTCGCAGACTGGGGTCTGGGGCTGTGGCCCATTCTCATCAAATGGGGTTCATTTATTTGTTTTGCTGCGTCTATCCGCACACGGAGGGCGCTC
>NZ_LCWX01000055.1:176358-189002 GCF_001431305.1 Pseudovibrio sp. POLY-S9 | reverse complement strand
ATGCCCATGTCGCACCATCCTTGCAAGAGACCAACAACAGGATCAGTGTGACACTTCTAGATTGATAGATCCTGACACTTTAGCATGGCGGTTACATCCGAAAAACGGATAATGTGAATTATGGAACTTCAGGACTGCGCCTTAAATCTCACTTGCCCCTCTTACCCAAAGCAGTGAGTTTATTGTTAGGAGGGCGATGAAGGTGGTGAAGAGGAGGGTGGGGTTGTTTTGTTCCAGGAGGATTCCGGTGAGGAAGAGGCCTAGGGGGACACCGGTGTAGCGTAGGGAGGAGAAGGCGGAGAAGACTGTGCCGCGTTTGTCCTCGGGAACGAGTTTTTGAAGTACGGTCGCATCAACGACGCTACCAACTCCTAGGTTCACACCGTACACAAACATTCCCAGTGAAATGATGATTGCCGCGGTCTCGACATTGCCGCTTGTCCAATCCGTACTGAACATCCAGAGCAGCAAGGCTAGGCCGAGTGCTTGTCCGATGGGTGTGAGTTGCAGGAGCCGGAGTGAGGACACTCGGTGGCCCAGGAACGTGTAAGCCAGTGTTGTGAGTGTGGTTCCGCAGGCAAAGCATGTGAGCCAGATTCCAAGCCAGACTGCTTGCTTGTCATTTGAATTTGCCAGAACTGGCAAGGTCAATGAAAGCAAGGAGACCGCCACTGTATTGATGATCAAGTCATAAAGGCCGAGCTTTAAGATGCCCGGAGTTGAGAGTATCCATTTCCAGACTTCTTTCACTGGCTGTTTATTTGTATTAGCTGCGTCTTGCTGACGAGTGGCTTTGATGCCTATGGATACAATCATAAGCGCCATCAGGAAACTCAGTGAGTCTAAGATCAGGACTGTGGTCGCGCCAAAGGCGGCGATCAGGATGCCAGCCATCGATGGGGTTAGAAGGTCAGCCACAGTCTCAAGAAGCGAGTTCATTCCGTTCACCCGTTCGCGACGCAATCCTTCCCGATCAATCAACGCCGGGATCATGACGCTTTTTGCGGTTTGTCCGGGAACATCGATGACCTGCGAGAGGAAGACGAGAAATCCAAGAAGGGCAAGATCCAGCAGATCAACAGCGTATAGCAGCGGTATCAAAAGTACGGCGAAGGCGTTCACAGTATCGCAGAAAATACTGGTGGTTCTGGCAGAGAACTTGTCGATCAACGGCCCGCTGAAGAGACCGACAACGATGTTTGGAAGCTGTCCGGCAATGGCGATTGTTGCTGTGATGACTGCGTTGCCCGTCAGGTCATAGACAAACCACGGTATTGCGATGGCAGACAGGCCATTTCCCAATAAAGACAAAAAGTTGGCTGAAAACAGGAGGCTGATCTGTCCCCATTTAGCCTTTAAGGTAACATCAGACAAAACAACCCCACTCAGCGAAATGCAGCATAAATTCAATGGCTTGAGTGCACACAATCATGGCTATCGGAAACAAGTTCAAATATCATTCTTATCTTATACTGATAAAAGCGAGTACTTGGGAGTGCAACTCAAAGTCGGTCATTTATTCGTTGAGGGCCTGCGGGCATGACACCATGTGCATATCGCAGGAACTCTGGCGGGTGTCATGAAATGTTACGCGGACAAGGTCTTTGTCATGAGAAAGTTTGTGAGCGTGACTCCTCGAACAACGGGTGCTTGCTCGCGCTCAACTTGCCAGCCTTGGTGAAGGAAGAAAGCTTTTGCAGCCACGCTAATATCTGCTGAAAGGGTTGAGATGTTGCGCTGTTCTGCCCAGTTCTGCAGCTGATCATATATGGCGGTGCCGACACCTTGGCGGGTGTGGAAAGGGCTGGTGAATGCGAACTCGATGTAACCTTTTGCATCGATGGTCATGAAACCGATTACTGAGTTGTCTTTGACAGCAACAAAGCCAGTCATATCGTGGAGTTTAGCAGACCAACGCTCAGGTGCGGGTGCAGGCCCAGCCCATGCAGCGAGTTGCTCCTCGGAGTAATGCTCCTTTGCTCCGATCGTGACGGCATCATAAAACACGCGTGCGCAGTCTGGGGCATCTGAATTCTTCAGTGGGCGGATCTCTACAGGCATTGGTGGCTTTCACTCAGCTGGATTTGGAGGCAGCCTCTTGCCACAAACTCTGACAAGGTGAAAGAGGATTGAGCGACAAAATCCTTCCACCTTCTGACTTGGTTTATCTCACTGCTGAATAATCGCGTTTTGCCATTCCTGGAGGAAGTGTTGTCGTTTCAGGTTGTCTTGATAAACCAACAGACCTGGTCCGAGGCGGATGGCTCGCAGGGATAGGTTTGGGGCAATCTCGTTGCGGTTGAGTTTTGGATAGGGGTAGTAGTCAGCCCCCTCCTCGCTCCAGGATGCAGTGATCAGATGATCTATGAAGGCGCCCGCGATTTCGGGTTGTTCTGCCCCCGCTGGAATGATGGCAGAGCGCAGCATGAGTGTGGTGAAATCTTCCAGTTCGAGAATGCCGATATCAGGATCACTGGCGGCCCGTGCAGAGGCATAGGAGCCGAGCACGTTGTAGGCAACGGCCAGATCGCCCTTTGTGATGTCAGAAATCATATCAGCGGAGCAGCAGTAGAGACGGGCGTTCAGTGAGCCCATTACCTCGTTCAAACGCCAGAAAGTGTCTGATGTACGGGCATCTTGCGTGGCAAACAGAAAGCCAAGGCCGCTCTGACGGATGTCATAGGTACCGACTTTGTCGAGGAAGCGTTCTGGATGGTTGCGCAAAGTTGAAATCAGATTTTGCCGTGATGTTGGCACTTCCAACCCTGCAAAGGCGGATTTGGAATAGACCACCGAAGCTGGTTCCTGCGTGAAGGCGAACACGTGATTGCGCCAGCGGGCCCAGTCCGGCATCAAACCGGCGACTGAGGAGTTGTGCGGCAGGGTGAATCCGTCGTTCGCCAACTTCACCTGCAGGTCCATGGCAGATGATATGGCAACGTCAAAAACCTGTTTCTCATCATAAAGGGCTGTCATCAACTCGGTGCTGCTGACAACGGTATAGTCTATAGAAACACTCGGATATTTGCGTTGAAACGCTACCACCATGGGCGAGAAAATGTCGATGTCTGAGTTGGAGATAATACGAAGGTTCGCACCCTCTTGCGGAGCGGGAAACACTTTGTGCTGTTCAATCTCGTAGGCACCTGCGGAAAGCAATGAGGCCAGCAACACGATCAGGACTGAGGGAAATAGAAGGATACGCATGCGCCTCTGACATTTGTTCTGTTCGAAAGTTTCAGGTGTCCGCCATGAGCTTGTGTCACCTCTTCGGCGATTGTAAGCCCAAGCCCGGAACCGACCGTGTCTTCGGCGTTTTTGCCGCGTGAGAACCGTTCCGTCAACTGGTCTATGTCTTCCGGAGCAAAGCCTGGGCCTTGGTCATAAACCGATAACACAACCCAGTTGTCTTCGGAGGTAACGATAACCTGTACGTCCTCGCCCTGCGGCGCGTACTTGATCGCATTGTCCAAAATGTTGCTCAGCGCATTTTGGATAAGGATCGCATCTCCAGAGATCTGCGGCGGTTCCTCACCATGCGAGCTCAGGGTTTTGTCTTGCATCTCTGCCAGTGGGCGTAGCCGTTCAAGAGTTTCCTCTGCCAGGTCCAGCAGGTTGATGTCCTTGACCTCCAGATGGTCCGTGCGGAAGGAAACCATGGCGTGATCCAGCAACTGGCCTGCTGCGCGTGAGCTCTCATCAATAGCCCGGATCATCTCTTTCAAAGCCGCTCTGTTCTCTGGTCGCTCCACGCGGCGCAAGGCAATCTCCGCTTGCGTTCGCAGCACTGCAAGCGGCGTGCGGATGCGGTGAGCAGCTTCTGCGATGAACTCTTCGGAGCGTGTGAGTGACTTCTTAAGCCGTGCCATGAACCGGTTAAGCGCCACCACAAGCGGTGCCATCTCACCCGGCACAGGAGCTTGTACTGCCCTCAGATCCTGCGGACCTCTTTTTGAGACAGAGTTTGCCAGTGTCTGCACAGGGCGCACGGCTGATTGAGCTGTCAAAACACCCAGCACGGCAGCTGCAATAAAGAACCCGAAACCGAGATAGGCAGCATTCGCGGAGATGCGCTCCAAGGTTTCTCGCTGACGCTTTAGTGTTTGAGCGACAGACACGGTGACTTCGACAGGGCCGGATGCATTGGAAAGGCGGCGTGTGGCGGAGACCATACGAATGCTTTCACCCAGGTAATGAGAGGTGATGAACCTGTGACTGTCCTGCCCTTTCGAAGCCTTGGCAATGGGCAAGCTTTCATACCCGGTAAGGTACTTTCCATTGACGACAACGCGGTAGAACACGCGGTCATCACTGACATTGCCAAGCATGGAAAGGGCGGAGTACGGAATATCGACCGTCACCTCCCCGCTCTGAATTGCGGCGCTGTCCAAAATGGACGTGGCGGAGGCTGACAGGATGTTGTCCTGAGACTCTTCTGCGACTTGCTTGGCATAAGTCATCACCATCACAAACAGCAGGGCTGCAAGGACGGCAGCAATGCCGAGGAGCTGTAGGGTCAGGCGGCGGCGGATTGAACCGGATATGTTGGCACCAGAGTTCATGTCAGGCTTAACCGATACCCTAGGCCGCGAACGGTGATAATCTGGACTGAGGAAGATGAAATATGCCTGCGCAAACGGGCAACATAGACCTCGATGGCATTTTCCGAGACATCTTCGTCATAAGAAAATAATCTGTCTACAAGCTTTGTTTTTGAAAAAATAACGTCCGGAGCGCCGAAAAATATCTCCAAAAGGCGCAGCTCTTTGTTACGCAGGCTCACTGTTTTGCTGCCAATTTTGAGTGTGCCAGCCAGTGAATCAAACACCAGATCGCCGAATCGCTTCGCATTTGTCACTCCGCCGGATCTCCGCCTTATGACAGCACGGCATCTTGCCTCTAACTCCGAGAAATCAAAGGGTTTTGTGATGTAATCATCAGCCCCGAGATCGAGCACCCCTACTCTGTCTGAGACCTCTGAACGTGCTGTCAAAACGATCACCGGAGTGTCATCCTGACGGCCTCGATGTTCATTTAGAAAATCTCGCCCATCGCCATCCGGAAGCATGATATCGAGCAAAATCATGTCGTAATCTGCTGTCGAGATGTAGTCCTCGGCAGTAGATATTTCAGCAGCGTGATCAACGACATGACCATCCAGTGTCAATCTTTCGACAATGGATGTCGCCAGCTTGGCGTTATCTTCAACGAGAAGAAATCTCATCTTTTGCTTCCCCAAAAAATCAAGGAGGTGACAGGTTTGTGTCAGGTTTCCGTGTTTTCACGTAAGTCATGGGTGACAAATGCTGCCCTTGTCAAATGGGAGGACACAATGAGTTTTATTCGGGCGCGCCGCGTGGTTGCGGCAGCGGCTTTGGCTGCGATGACATTTTCCATGCCAACGGCCTCATTTGCAGAGCCAGTGGTTGATAGCATTCACTTCCTCATTCCAGGTGGTGCTGGTGGTGGCTGGGACGGTACTGCACGCGGTACAGGCGAAGCACTGACCAAGTCCGGCCTTGCAGGCACGGCCTCTTTTGAAAACATGTCCGGCGGCGGCGGCGGTAAGGCCATTGGGTATCTCATCGAGAATGCAGCAAGCCAGCACGGCACGTTGATGGTAAACTCCACGCCAATCGTGATCCGCTCGCTGACTGGCGTATTCCCGCACAACTTTCGCGACCTGACACTGGTTGCCGGCACCATTGGCGATTATGCAGCCATCGTGGTTGGCAAGGACAGTCCAATCAACTCCATGAGTGATCTGCTGGCAGCCTACAAAGCTGACAAGCGCGGCACTGCAATTGGTGGCGGTTCTGTCCCGGGCGGTATGGATCACCTTGTTGCGGCCATGGTGATGGAAGCAGCTGGCGAAGATGCGACCATGGTGAAGTACATTCCGTATGATGCGGGTGGTAAGGCCATGGCGGCGCTGCTTTCCGGCGAAATCTCCGCGCTTTCTACCGGCTTCTCTGAGGCGATTGATCTTGCCAACGCGGGTGAAGTGAAAATTATTGGTGTCACTGCTGATGAGCGCGTTGCGGCCTACAAAGATGCGCCAACCATGAAGGAACAGGGCATTGACACCACGTTCGTCAACTGGCGCGGTTTCTTCGGCGCACCTGGCCTGCCAGAGGCGCAGGTTGCTGCCTATCAGGAAGCTCTTGCGAAGATGTACGACACCCCTGAGTGGGAAGAAGTGCGCGCACGCAACGGCTGGGTCAATATCCATAACTCTGGTGAAGACTTCCACGCGTTCCTTGAAGGTCAGGAAAAGACCATCGGCGATCTCATGAAGAAGCTGGGCTTCCTCTAAATCAATAAGAATAAATGGATGCGCTCTTGGCAGCGCATCCACTTGTCACGCCAACGGGAGGGGATGATGGCACTGGACCGATGGATTGCACTTGTCATTCTGGCAATGAGTTTAAGCTACGGATACACCGCGTTTTTTCTGATGGACGCTGGTTTGCCACCGTTTATGCGGTTTAACCCAATCTGGCCGAGCACGTTTCCAAAAGTCATTGCGGTGCTGGCTGCAATCACAAGCCTCGCCATTTTGCTCGGGTTTGAGAAAAAGCCTGCAGATTCAGATGCAGACGAGATCGATTTCAGCAGATTATGGGACTACAACATTGGTCAGGCCGTGTTCCTGCTGGTTCTGATGGCAGGCTATGCTTTGTTGCTGCGCCCTGCTGGCTTCTTGCTCTCCACCCTGCTCTTTCTGGTGATCTCTGCAGCTCTGCTTGGAGAGCGGCGTTTTGTGATCCTTGTGCCTGTTGCAGCCATTGCTGCTGGCGGTGTGTGGTATCTGGTTCAGCAAACACTGGGCATTTACCTCAGCCCTCTTCCAACATTTTTCAACTAGGAGGCCACGATGTTAGACGGTATTTGGGTTGGCCTCTCGACGGCCTTCTCGTTTTCTAATCTTTTGATGGTGATTGGCGGCTGCCTGATTGGCACGTTCATCGGCATGTTGCCGGGTCTTGGGCCTATGTCCATCATTGCCATCATGATCCCTGTTGCGATCTCCATCGGTGATCCTTCCGCGGCCTTGATCCTGCTTGCAGGCGTTTATTATGGCGCGATTTTTGGTGGCTCCACGTCCTCCATCCTCATCAACGCACCGGGTGTCGCATCTACTGTTGCAACAAGCTTTGATGGTTATCCGTTGGCACGCCAGGGCAAGGCAGGCAAAGCGCTGACAGTTGCGGCGATTGCTTCTTTCGCGGGTGGCAGCATCGGCGCAATCCTGCTGATGATTTTTGCACCTGCGCTCGCATCCGTGGCGCTGCTCTTCCACTCTGCTGAATACTTCGCATTGATGGTCGTCGGGCTTTCCGCAATCGCTGCTTTCGCGGGCAGCGGACAGGTGGGCAAAGCCCTGCTCATGACACTGGTAGGCCTGATGATGGCAACCGTTGGTGAAGGAGCGTTGTTCAACCAACCGCGCTTCACCATGGGTATTTTGGATCTGCAATCGGGCTTTGGGTTCATCACGCTGGCCATGGCCATGTTCGCTTTGCCCGAAGCATTATTCCTTGTATTGGACCCGTCCCGTTCAAACTCTGGTGGAAGTAGCGGTGACATCAAGGATCTGCGCATCACAAAAGCAGAGGCCAGGAAGATTGCGCCAGTGATTGGTCGCCAATCTATTCAAGGGTTCCTGATTGGGGTTCTTCCGGGAGCTGGCGCAACAATCGCCTCCTTCCTCGGCTACGCGGTAGAACGCAACATCGCGCCGAAAGAAGAACAGGCTGAGTTCGGTAAAGGTTCTGTCAAAGGTCTTGCTGCTCCAGAATCTGCGAACAACGCGGCATGTACTGGTTCCTTCGTTCCTCTGCTGACACTCGGCATTCCGGGATCCGGGACAACGGCGATCCTGCTCGGTGCCCTGATCGCTTTGAACGTTTCACCGGGGCCACGCCTGATGATCGATCAGCCAGAGATTTTCTGGTCCGTGATCATCTCCATGTATGTGGGCAATGTGATCCTGCTGATCCTGAACCTGCCGCTCATCCCTTACATCGCCAAAGTGCTGGCTGTGCCGCGCAACTATCTCATTCCGTTCATTCTGTTCTTCACCCTCATGGGTGCCTATATTGGACAAAACAATGCAACGGAACTGCTGATGCTCGTAGGCTTTGGTGTATGTGCAACGCTCCTGCGCTTTGCCAACTATCCGCTCGCGCCACTGCTGATTGGGTTCATTCTGGGCAGCATGCTGGAAGATAATTTCTCCCGGTCTATGCAGCTTTATGATGGGATTAGCTTTATCATGGAACGCCCGATGACCATGGGCCTGCTGGCTCTGGCGGTTATTCTGGTCGTTTTGCCAACCATCCGTGCACGTCGTGTGCGCAAGCAGGAATTGGAAGCCGCTGAAAGCGACTGATCAAACCGCAGCTGGGAAACTGAGTTTTGGCAATTGAGAAGAAAGACTGGTCCAATCTGTCCATTACGCTTGCCATTGCAGGCGCAGGGGCTGGTCTTTTTTCCCTCCTCGGGTTCCCGGCAGCCCCCCTCACCGGCTCAGCTCTTGCCGTTTCGCTCGGTGGCTTGCTGGGCGCTCCCGTCATCGTTCCACTCTGGTTGCGCACGCTCTGCTTCATTGTGCTGGGTACGAGCATTGGCTCTGGCGTGTCGCCTGCCGTTATCGATGCCGCGATTACATGGCCTGCGAGCTTCTTGGCGTTGGGGATCAGTCTTATCCTGAGTATGCTGATCAGCCGTGCGATTTTGGTACGGTTTTTCGGGTTTGATGCTTATAACGCCTCACTTGCATCTTCACCGGGGCACTTGAGCTACATCCTCAGCATGGCGGCAGATAGCAAAGCGGACGTCACCCGCATCGGGCTTGCACAAAGCACGCGGGTCTTGTTTCTCACCATCTGTGTTCCGCTCTTTGTCTCGCTGCTTTTTGAGGAAACAGGCGCTTCCTTCCTGCCCGTGCAAAACATCAGTCTACTCTCAGCTGTCTATCTATTGCTCGGAGCGGCTGTCGTTGGAACCATCTTCTTAAAGATGAAACTCCCCGCCGCCTATCTGCTCGGCGGGATGCTGGTGTCGTCTTTAGGGCACGTAAGCGCACTCACACCTGGCAAGATGCCAGACTGGGCAACACTCAGCTCATTTCTGGTGATGGGAGCTTTGGTTGGAACCCGCTTCAAAGGTGTCAGTCTTGACCTTTTCGCCAAAGCCATTGGCGCGGGCGTTGTGGTTACGCTCATCACAGTTGGTATGGCAATCCTTGGGGTTGTGCTGGTGATGCCACTGGTTGGACTGGACCCAAGCCTGTTGTTCGTCGCGTTCGCTCCAGGCGGTGTTGAGGCTATGGCCGCCATCGCTGTTCAAAGCGGTCTCGACCCCACCTTCGTCGCCGCCCACCACGTCTTCCGCCTACTGCTGCTGACCTTCGTTGTGCCTTTGATGTTGAGGCGCTCAAAGACCGCACTCCCCGCAAAAGGTCAGCCGTGAATCTACGTAGCATATGAGCTGAAAAGTGCATTACGAATAGGTTAGGCGGAAGTATTTTCCTTAAATTCGATCAAAGCTCAAAAATTTCCCTTATTCATGAAGGTATATCAGTTGGCTCAAGAGATTAATTCTCAAGGCAACCTGATAGCCTCGCGGAATAAAAATATTCCAATGAAACCGACGGGGAGTTTAATGAGCGCAGCTTCACTGGATACTTTGGGTACGCTGGAAAGCCGAGTGCGATGGCTTGCCTCCTGGACCATTCACAATGCCAACCATCTCCGCGGCTCTGACGTTGGCGATGTGAAAGTTGGCGGCCATCAGGCGTCTTGTGCATCTATCAGCACCATCATGACTGCGCTCTATTTCCATAGTTTGAGCCCGCAAGACCGGGTGGCGGTGAAACCGCATGCCGGGCCTATCTTCCACGCGATCCAGTATCTGGCCGGGAACCAGTCGCTGGAGAAGCTGCAGAACTTTCGTGGGTTTCATGGTGCTCAATCATACCCCTCTCGCACCAAGGATATTGATGACGTTGATTTTTCAACTGGCTCCGTTGGCCTTGGGGTCGCGCAGACGCTGTTTTCATCACTGGTGCAAGACTATGTGAAAGCGCATGGCGGGCTCAACAAAGCGCCTGAAGGCCGGTTGATCTCGCTGGTTGGTGATGCGGAGATGGATGAAGGCAACATCTACGAGGCACTGCTGGAAGGCTGGAAACATGGCCTGCGCAATTGCTGGTGGATCGTGGATTATAACCGTCAGTCATTGGATGCAGTGATCCGCGAAGGCCTTTGGGAGAAATTTGAGAGCATCTTCCGCAATTTCGGCTGGGAAGTCGTCACGCTCAAATACGGTAGCCTACAGGAAGACGCCTTCAAAGAACCGGGTGGCAGCAAACTGCGCGATTGGATCGATCTGTGCCCCAATCAGCTTTATTGTGCCCTTGCTTATCAAGGCGGGGCAGCATGGCGTAAGCGACTGCTGGATGATTTGGGAGATCAGGGCGAGGTCAACGAGCTGATTAATCGGCGCAGTGATGCTGAGCTGTCCAAGCTCATGTGCAATCTGGGTGGCCATGATTTGCCGTCCCTGATTGAGGCATTTGAGAGTGCCAAGACCCATGATCGCCCTGTCTTGTTCCTGTGCTACACCGTGAAAGGCTTTGGCTTGCCGCTGGCAGGGCACAAAGATAATCATGCAGGCCTGATGACCTCCAAGCAGATGGAAGAATACCGCAAGCTGGAAGGCATTCGCGAAGGGCATGAGTGGGACAAGTGGGAAAGCACATCTGACCCGCAAAACCTTCAGACTTTCGTGACCGAAGCACCGTTCTTCTCAAAAGGCAGCCGTCGCTATTCTGCGAAAACGGTGCCTGTACCAGCAAAATTGCCGGCACCCAATGCAGCAGAAAAGATGCTTTCCACGCAGATGGGGTTCGGTCAGATCCTGCACGAAATTTCCAAGCAGGATGAAGAGCTTGCCAAACATATTGTGACGACCGCGCCAGACGTGACGGTCTCCACCAATCTTGGCCCATGGGTCAACCAACGTGGATTGTTTGCCAAGGAAGAACTGGCGGATACATTTAAAGCAGAACGGATACCATCTACCTTCAAATGGGCGTTTTCTCCGCAAGGCCAGCATATCGAGCTGGGCATTGCAGAATCCAACCTGTTCCTCCTCCTTTCTGCACTTGGGTTGTCTCACAGCATCAACGGTCAGCGCTTGTTGCCGATTGGCACAGTTTATGATCCGTTCATACTTCGTGCGGCTGACCAGCTTAACTATGCTTGTTATCAGGATGCCCGCTTCATGTTGGTGGCAACACCGTCCGGTGTGACATTGGCACCGGAAGGTGGGGCACACCAGTCCATCAGCACGCCGTTGATTGGCATGGCTCAGGATGGGCTTGCCGCGTTTGAGCCTGCCTTCGTAGATGAGCTGGCAACCATCATGCGCTTTGGGTTTGATTACATGCAACGCGATGGAGAGGGAGACCCTGATGAGCGCACATGGTTGCGGGATCAGACAGGAGGATCCATCTACCTGCGCCTGTCCACCCGCCCGCTGGAGCAGCCTCAACGGACGATCTCACCTGAAGACGAACAGGACATTGTCGATGGCGCTTATTGGCTGCGCAAGCCGGGACCGAATGCAGAAGTTGTGATCGCTTACACCGGTGCCGTCGCACCGGAGGCAATCAACGCTGTTGGGATGATGGCGGAAGACCGCCGTGATGTTGGTCTGCTGGCAATCACGTCTGCTGACCGCCTCAATGCAGGGTGGACAGCTGCACAGCGGGCTCGGGATCGTGGGGCAATGCATGCTCGCAGCCACATTGAGCGCTTGTTTGATGATGTGCCGGACAACTGCTCGCTCATTACAGTGCTGGATGGACACCCTGCGACCCTTGCATGGCTTGGTGCGGTGAAAGGCAACACAATCCGCACTCTTGGCGTAGAGCACTTTGGTCAGACTGGCACCATTGCCGATCTTTATGCTCATTACGGCATCGACACCCAATCCATTTTGCGGGCGGCTGAAACGATTTCGACAGGTGGCAAGATTCGCTACATCAAGGCGAGCTAGACTTGCAGGCGGAAGCGGTGTGTGGTGCATTTCTTCTGCCGTTCTATCTGTTCAGTTTCGTTCTTACTGAACTCACGCCTGCTGCAAGGACTTCGCCGTGACCTCTGATCTTTCCCAGTACACGCTTGGCTATGACATCCCTGCCCTACCGGGAATGAAGCTGGATGATGTGCAAACGCCTGCTTTGATTGTTGATCTTGATGCCTTTGATCATAACCTGCTGAAAATGCGTGATGAGATTGCCAAGTATGGTGTTCGCCATCGGGCCCACTGCAAAATGCATAAATCTGCTGAAGTTGCAAAACTACAGATAGAACACGGCAATGCTTGCGGAGTGTGCTGCCAAAAGGTGAGCGAAGCAGAGGCTCTGGCGAAAGCGGGTCTCACAGACATTATGGTGTCCAACGAGGTGTGCGATCCTTACAAGATTGATCGTTTGGCACAGCTTCCCAAGCTTGGAGCGCGTATCCTAGTCTGCACCGACAATCTGGCTAATATTGCAGATCTCTCTCAAGCCGCAGTCAAACACGCAACACAGCTGGAAGTTCTGGTGGAACTGGATTGCGGAGGTGCCC